>DATKEJ010000525.1:0-6188 GCA_035512315.1 Rhodothermales bacterium
CAGAATTTGGAACGGAATACATGGCGGTGCTTGGTTATTTTGGCGGTGGAGCTATTGCCGCTCCATCACAACGCAGGAAATCGCGGTGAAAGTGATCATTCGAGTTGTCCGGAGTCGGGACGATTCCATCCCTTGATCCCCAATTCCGAAATCCGTAATAAATGTCCTTACTCAGAAGCGTCGCCCGGGGTAAAATTCTCATCCGCCACTAGCTGTGCCGTCATCAGAACCACCTGCACAGGACGTCACCCGCATCCTGCAGGACATCACCGCCGGAGACGAGTCGGGCATGGATCGTCTCATGCCGCTCGTCTACGACGAACTGCGGGCCATCGCGAGCGAAAAGCTGAAATATGAGCGGGCGGATCACACGTTCAAGACGACCGATCTCGTGAACGAGGCCTTTATCCGCCTCGCAAATCAGAAGCAAGTCACGTGGGCGAGCCGGGCGCATTTCTATGCCGTCGCCGCACAGGCCATGCGCCGCATCCTGATAAACTATGCCGAGCAGCGGAGGGCGCAGAAACGCGGCGGAGGCGTCGCGCCCGTACGCATCGATGCCCGGCTGGAGGAGGTTCTAAGCTTCGACGAGAAGGATGAAGTACTCCTGGCCCTCGATGAGTCGCTCGAACGCATGGAGTCGTTCAACGAGCGCGGCTGTCGCGTCGTCGAGTACCGTTTTTTTGGCGGGCTGACCCACGAGGAGATCGCCGAGGTAATGGGACTCTCGGTCATTACCGTCCGCCGCGTCTGGACGTCCGCCCGCAGCTGGCTGGCGGCCGAGCTCGCCGAACCGCAATGAAATCCAGAAAGCTCACCGCTGATCGATGGCACGAGGTCGAGCAGCTCTTCTTCCGGGCGCTGGAGTTGCCGGGCGAGGAGCGCGGAGCATTTCTCGAGAAGGCATGCGGCTCGGACGAAGATCTCCGCTCGGAAGTCGACCGGATGCTTCGCCATCACTCAGAAGGCGACTCCCCGCTCGATGCACCGCTTCCGCATCTTTCCGCCCTGGCGCCCGATGAAGACTTGACGCCCGAGCGCGTCGGACCCTACCGCGTCGTGCGCCCGATTGGTGCCGGCGGGATGGGCGTGGTATACCTTGCAGAGCGGGATGACGAGCACTTCAGACAGTCCGTCGCGCTCAAGGTCATCCGTGGAGGACACGAGTCGGCGGACATGATCAGGCGCTTCGTAGTAGAGCGGCAGATCCTGGCAAACCTCCGGCACGAGAACATCGCAGGTTTGCTCGACGGTGGAACGACGGATGACGGGCGGCTCTATTTCGCGATGGAATATGTCGACGGACTCCCGGTCGACGAGTACTGCGAGCGGAAGAAGATGTCTCTCGAAGACCGCTTGGAGCTCTTCAAACGCATTTGTTCGGCGGTACAGCACGCGCACCAGAACCTCGTCGTGCACCGGGACCTGAAGCCGTCGAACATCCTCGTGACCGCCGCCGGCACGCCTAAGTTGCTCGATTTCGGGATCGCGAAAGTCGTCGACCCAATGGAGGCGGAGCCCGGAACGCCGCTCACGCGCGAAGACTTTCGGGTCATGACTCCGGAATACGCATCACCGGAGCAGGTTAAGGGCCGTCCGATCACGACGGCGAGCGACGTGTACGCGCTCGGCGCCCTGCTCTACGAACTGGTGACGGGCGAGCTTGCGCACCGGTTCTCCGAACGGACGCCGGCAGGGATCGAGCAGGTCGTCTGCGAGCGACCGGTGAAACGGCCGTCGAGCATCGTGGCCAAATCGGCCGGACGTTCGATTTCGGGGGATCTCGACACCATCATCCTGAAGGCCCTCCAGAAGGAACCCTGGCACCGGTACCACTCCGCCGAGCAGCTAGCCGAGGATATCGACCGCTTTCAGTCGGGAGCCCCTATCGCGGCTCGACCCCCGACCCTGGGCTACCGATCGCGCAAATTTGTCGGGCGCCATCGATTCGGCGTCGGGGCAACCGCCCTCATCGCGCTGCTGCTCATCGGAGCGACGGTCGTTACGGCGGTCCAGTCGTCCGCCATCGCGGCAAAAACGGAAGAAGTTGCCCGCGAACGGGACCGCGCCGAAACCGTGAGCGAATTTCTGGTCGAAATCTTTCGTGCACCGGATCCGTCGCAGGCCAAAGGCGAGTCGGTCACGGCTGCCGAGATTCTCGACCGGGGCGCACTGAAGATCCAGTCGGATCTGGCGACGCAGCCCGATCTCCAGGCCGATCTGCTACTCGTCATGTCGGAAGTCTATCTGAACCTGGCCGTGTATGACTCCGCGGAGAGTCTGGCGAGGCGCGCACTCGACCTGAGCCGTGAGGTCTTCGGATCCGAAAGTAAGGAGGCGGCCAGGGCCTCGACGGCGCTCGCTCTGGTACACAAGACGACGGGCGATTTCGACGCGGCGCGAGGCCTGTACGAGAACGCCTTGGCCACCCAGCGTGCGGTCCTGAGCGACGATCACCTCGACATTGCCTCGACCGCGAACAACCTGGGCAACCTGCTGCAGCAGCAGGGAGAATATGAAGCATCCCTCGGGCATCTCCGCGAGGCGCTGGCTATTCGGCGAAAGGCGCACGGATCGAACGCTCCGGAGGTCGCCGTGACCTTGAACAATCTGGCCACCGTCGCCTACACCATGGGCGATTACAGCCTTGCCGAGTCGTCGCACCGCAGCGTACTCGACATCCTGGTTAAGAACAACGGACCGGATGATCCGCAAGTCGCCGTTAGCATGAACAACCTTGCCACCGTCCTGGACGCTAAGGGCGACTTGGCAGGCGCCGAGGAGATGTATCGCCAGGTTCTGGACTTGAAGCGCAAGCTGAAAGGTCCAGATCACCCCGATGTTGCGTACACACTCAACAATTTGGGCGCCCTTCTGAGGAAAGCTGGGCGGTTGGACGCTGCCAAGCCTGTCTTTAACGAAGCGCTGCGCATTTTCAAGGCTTCGTACGGCGCCCGGCATCCGAACGTGGCGGTCGCAACGCACAACCTCGCTTCGGTCTACCGGGATGCGGGCGACTGGGTGGCCGCCGATACCTTGTATGCATCGGCGGTGGCCATTCTGACCGAGGCGGCCGGACCGCGGAATCCCAACGTCGGCATCATGCGGGCCGGTCAAGCGAGCGTTTACCGTGGGCTAGCCGACTTCGCCCGCGCGGAGACCGAGTATCGCGACGCGCTCGAAATTCTGATTGCGGGATTCCCGGCAGGACACGCCAGGATTGCCGACGCCAGGGTGGGTTTGGGGCTCACGCTCGTTGATTTGGATCGTCCGGACGAGGCGTGTCTTTTGCTCGAGGCCGCATACGACACGCTGCTCGCTTCATTTGGGGATGCCGACCAACGTGTTTACGAGGCTCTGGCCGCGCTGGGAGCCTGTCAGGCCGCGCAGGGTCAGCCTGAGGAGGGCAACGCCATGATGAGGAATGCCCTCGATGGATTGAAGAGGACGCTTCCGGACGAGCACTACGTCGTACGTGAAATTGCCGGTCGTCTCGACCGGTGAACCCGTGTTTTTCGAGGGCACGCACGGCATCCTTATGATTGATGCCCGCAAGCTTGGGCATAGTTAGGCGGCCACTTCGACTTCCCGTACCTCGCCTTTCTCGTCACCTGCGAGCTCGGCGGCCACGGCCAGGTAATCTTTTATCGCCTCAGCAATGTTTGCCGGCGCTTCCTCCTCCGTTACGCCTTGTGACCTGGTTGGTCGCAGTTCACGGAATGATCAACTCAATCGCCTCGCCCTGATTTTTGCGGTAAATCCTGAAATCGCTGTCTAAGGTGAAGACGGCGCCCTTGGTCCGTTCACTCATGCAGACGAGGCATGCATCGGCGAAGTTCATCGGGACGTTCGCGTAGGTATTCATGAGTTCGCCGACTCGACCAAGGCTGTCCGCAATGTGGTTTGTAAGCTCGATTTTGCCCGAATCTAGCACCTCGATCAGCCGGCGCCTGCCTTGCCCCGTTCCACGCAGGAGAAAATGGGCCTCGGCGAGAACGGCCTCGCAGGTCAGAAACGGCGGCGCCAGACTTCCTGCTCTTTCCACGCTCCAGGTGTGAAAGGCATCCCGTCGATTGAGCAGGGCGACGAGGGGACCCGTGTCGAGAAGAATCGGCATGCCTGGTCTTACTGGCCGAACCCTTCCATGTACTTGGGGTTGGTCGAGAGGTCCGACGGACCTTCGACCGACCCGACGAGATGTTCGATTCCGGAAAGAAACGAACCTTTCGGCGCCTGAAGGTCCTCGTCTGCCAACGCCTGTTCCACGAGGCGAAGTACGGCCTGCTTGGCCGAGGTGCCCTCACGCTCGGCCAGGTGCTTGATTTTGCGCTTCTGCTCCGGAGTCACTTTCATCCCGAACCAGACTGTTTTTGGCTTTTCCACGGTTGTGTCGATTCCGTTTGGCATTCGGTCGGTTCTTTCTGACGCGAGATTGGCCCGCAGGTTGCAACCAGATGCATAGATGTTGCAACATTGGGATAGTAGGCTCTCAAAATCGACGAGAACACTGGTTTCGCCGCGGCTCAGTCGCCAAGGACCAGCACCTCCTGCTCGAGCACCTCCTCCAATCTATCCTTGGCGACCTCCAGATCGTACCGCATCTGCAGGTTCATAGTCAGAGGAGTAGGTCACCCCACCGGCTCAAACTCGTCCCCCTCACCGAAATTCTCGGTGAAAACGACCATGTTATGTCCCTCGTGCCGGGCACTTGGAACGATGACCGCTGCGCAACCCAACCAATGAATTGCCGCACCGAGGTACTGAGTCATCGAATACTCGTCGCCTAGAATCACGTCCTTGCCGAAACCGAATTCAGAAAGCACGCTTGGATCGCGGAGGTCCAGTACCCGCTCGAATTGTACGCTTAGCTTGTGCAGCACGCGCTTCCGTGTCACTTCCACCGGTTGCGCGGCCAGCACATGCTCGAGCTCTTTTCGAGCTGTTTCCGGCGTCAGCGAACAATACAGCGCCTCAACCAATGGCGGGTTCCATCTGGCGCCTCTCTGGTTTGGTCGAAGGGGGTCTGTTCCCTCAACAACTACCCGCCAAACTGTGCCGGACCATTGGCCGACAAGCTCCTCGAGTGCATCAAGCAGCTGCGGATCGAAAGTCACAGTGTTCCTGAATCAGCAGGGTCGGCCTACAGGTAAGCCCCTGTTTGGAGGCGGTCGATTATCGCAAGAACCTCGTCCACCTTTCCTTCCGCGATATAGTCCGCAGGTCGGTTTCCGTTTAATTCCGCGTGTGGGCTGAACAGCCACAATCGGGCTTCATCCGGCTCATACAGCGTTGACATCTGATCGGCAAGCCAGTCTAGCTTTAAGAGTCGATCCAGGTGCGTGGGCTGCGGAGATGATTTGCCGGTCCGCCATCTCGAAACGGTCTGGGGTGTCGTGTCGAGCAGTTGCGCAACTTCTCGGGCGCGTATTCCGCCCGCCTTCTCAATACTTTTGAGTTTCCTGGCTAGTGCACTTTCTCCCATAACGACTGACCTCTTGCTATCCAAATTCGTGCTACAAAATACATAAGAGTGAGCAGCTATTACATCCATGTTAATGTATTTGTTAACGAACGAATTGTCACGTAGGGAGCGGATGGAGCGGATTGAGCGGATGGAACTGGTTGAGCGCGATAAACATCGAATTGGGTCGGACATCGGACATCTGACCTGGGACCACCATGAGAAACGGGGAACAGCGCTTTTCTCCCGAATTTCCGCTATATATAAATGTGTGAAGACCCACCGCTTCACGTTAGTCATCAAGAAAAACACGCCCGCCATGTTTCCACCGACTCTATTTCGGGCCGCAAGTGGCTACAGCTCCGGCTATCGAGCAGCCATGTGCGTGACCGTCGCAGTACTGTTGATTCCCCTGCTGTCGGGCTGCGACCCGGCCGGTCCACTCGAAGCGACGTCCGATGCAGACTCGCACAGACTGGCTGCCGGCGCCGGAAGGCCGTATCTGCTGTCCGAGACGATACAGATCCCCGATCCACCCGACCGGCTCGACGGGGTCGGCGAGTTCGTACCGCCTGAACCGATCGGTCGGTACAGGAGTCCCAGACACAACATGGAGCCTGCAGGCAAGTGGCTCAGCCGTCTCAAGAAGGCCTCCAATTGGCCCGAGGCCACATATCTCGCTGCGAACGCCTTTCAAGCCATAGGCTTTCTTCCTGAAGGAGCGCAA
>DATKEJ010000526.1:0-9040 GCA_035512315.1 Rhodothermales bacterium
TGTCCTGCTGGGCACTCGCATCCAACCCGAGTATGGCGACTAGACCCATCGCCAGCAGGGCAACCATCTTGTAGCGACTGATTCTATTCATTGAAACACGTACATCATCGGATGATTGCGAACTTCTTGATGACCTGCTCACCGGTGCTGGTGTCGGTGATTACCGCGATGTAGATCCCACTCACGACGATCTGGCGCGATGATGTCGTATGATCCCAGAACTCGTCTCCGCTTCCATCGGTGTGTTCTATGCGATCGACGAGCTCGCCGAGCTCGGTGTAGATTTCGATGGTACACACTCCAGGAATGTTGAAGAACGCGAGCTTGTCGATCTGGTCCGGGAACCGGATTTGCGGATTCGCCGAAATGTTGAATGGGTTCGGTACGATTCGCACATCAGAGAGTGATTCTCCGGCAGGCCGCTTAAGTCGAGTCGGGGTATATGTCTGCGCGAAGTATCTACTACTGCGCTTGTTTCCCACTCTAGAAACGACGTAGTAGTAGTAGTCGATACCCCTGATCGGCGTCGTGTCGTCGAAAGTCGTTTCGCTGGGGCCTGCTTCGTAGACTAGCGTGTAAGTCGAGTCGAACCTGCCCTGAGCGCGATAGACTTCCCATGCGTCGGGTGAGCTTTCGCTAGGGTAGGCCTCCCACGATACCGATATCCTGTCTCCCCCGCCGTTGACGTCGAGAAATGCCGGCGATGCTGGGACATTAGGAAGCGTGTATCCGGATTCGAAATTCGCGGTCGCAAGTCCGAAGGTCTTGAAGAGCGAATCACGGCTCGTGAACACCCACTCGTTCTTGGTCATCGATTCTCCAGCCCAGTCGATGAGGGCTCCGGAACTGGCTCCCGACTCATTGAACGCCCGCCCGATCACTGCATTGGCCTCGCGGCTCAGGCCGGCAGCTGCTTCGGCAACCACAATGCGAACGCTCTCACCGGGGGCAAGCGTGTATGGCCCGTAGCCGTTCGCGTTCGAAAAGCCGCCCGGGGTACTGAGTGCCGGGTTGCCGGTAGGGTTGAGAAATCCCTGCAAACCGCTCGGCTCCACGACATCTGCGTGACGACTCGGATTGTGCCCCCGGGTCATGAGACCATATTCGATCTGCATCTTGGCCGGATTGAAGGCATCATTGTTTGACGTGAACGCCTCATCTGAACCGATCCAGTCGGTTGTGAACGGTTGGCTCGGATCATCGGTGTCGTCTGTCGCCGAGGCGTCGGCGTGAAGGGTGACTGCTCCTACAAACTGAGAAGCGCCGAGTCGTCCTAACGTGTCAGTATCGGCAATATTCGTCGCCGGAAGCGCCTGCGGGAGAATCGGACCGCCAAGGTTGTCGTAGGCCGTGAAGGGCGGAAACTTGCCATGCCATACGAACTGTGCTCGATACTCCTGACCTGGAGGGTCGGGCTTGACACCATCGCCTCTGATGTCGAGCATGGCGTTCAATCCCCAGCCGGTGCCATTTCCGATAACATACCGCGTCTCATTGGCCACAGACCAGCGCCACTGGAGGTATAACACGAGTCCCTCGACCGTTTGATTAAGCTCGATCTCGGCGTCGTCGTCCGTGTTTCCGGTGTTCGTGAGTGTGTACTCCGTGACGTGGTAGTTGTCGTGTTCGGGGTCGCTGAACTGCATGATCTTACGTTCGAGCGTGATACCTAGCAGCGTGTTCGACTCCTGTATTATCATGGCGTCGGGAAGCTGGTCTGGGTCGACGCGATCGACCACCATAGATGCCCCGGGTTCGGACAGCGCGCCATCCACAAAAACCGGAGGCAGCTCTCGCTTGGTGATGAGCTCGAATCGTGTCGGAAAGAACTCACCCCCACCTGACACGCGCGGCCCGACGTGCACGACCCGCACATCCCAGGTACCGCCGATGTCATCCTGCACGTTCGTCGCGCCGATCCACAGCGCCTTGGCAGCTTGAGAATCACGTCGGCGGTAAATTCCCGGCCAGCGCAGGCCATCCTGCTGCTCTCTTACAAAACCGCACTCCTCGCACTCGTTCCCTACTTCCGAGTACCAGTTGTGGAGCGACCCCGCCGAGAGCCATTTGTTCACGAACTGGGCACCGGCCGGGTTCGCGCTGACCATCAAAGCAAATGCTGCAGTAAGTCCGGCTCGCGTCATGCAACCCATGATGTAGTACGTCAGATTGACTGGTTGTCTCAACGGATTCCTACAGAGAAACTCTGATCCCGAAATACACGTCCCGCGGATTCAGGAACGTCAAATACTGCTGATTCGGCATATCGATGTATGCCTTGCTTTCTATGATCTCATTCACGAGCGACTGGTCGGCGTTGGCCCACCCGCCATTCTCAAATACGAGGTATGAACGAGTGTCATTCTCCCAATATATCGTTCCGTCAACCGGGTTGGTCACACTCTCACGAGTGGGTATCCTGACCATGGGTCGGAATGGCACATCAAAGTCTCGGTAGTCTCCAACTTTGTCGCTTCCCGGAATATTCGTGGTATAGTCATCGGATTCCGGAAGGTGCAGTGATCTAAGGTAGTCGTTCAAATCGTTCCCGTCTCGGAAGCCGTTGTTGGCAAGAGCGGCGGGAGAAGCAAACTGCCGGCGGTTCAAGACGTTGAAAATGTCAATGAAGAACTGAGCGCGACGACCTCCGATTTCGAAGTTCTTCGCGATCCGGAGGTCGACGTCCCAGGAGTCGCGTACCGATACGTTGTTAAGGACGCCTGGTATTGCACCGCCGCCGGTCCACGTAAACTTGGGGCCTTTCTGCCAGAAGGCTATCATGCTGACGGTCCAGTCACCTGCCGGCCTGAGACCGCCCATCTCAGGGCCAAGGCTCGCAGGCGTCAGTAAGTCGACATTGATACGACCGTAGGGCTGTGGAACTGGTTTCGTCGACGCCCGCCTTCTTTCATCATCGCTTTCTGCGAACTCGCGCTGGGCCGTCGGATTCTCAAAATTGCGCCGGAGGCCGAAGTAACCTTCGGTATACACCATATACGTGTAATTGACGAAACCCCGAAGCCATCTGCCCCGATTCTTGCTCAACGTCAATTCAAATCCACGGATATCTTCGAATGAGTTAGACTCCGAAACGTTATAGTTGACCGATCCGTCCCGGCTTATATACTCGACCAGAAAAGGTTGCAGGGTAACATCCTTGTAGTAACCTGCCGCCTTGATTAAGTATTCGTCGAATAGTGCCTGCTCATAACCGACTTCGTAAGACACCGTCTTAGGCAGGGGATTGTCCGGCGATGCCACACGTATGACCTGGCCCGTCTCACCAGACTGCCTGAATAGGAATAGGTTGTCCGGATCAGGAAGCGAACGGAAGTGGCCATAGTTGAAGTAGAGCTTGCTGCGTTCGGTTACTGGAAACGACACACCGAGACGCGGACTCAAGTCCAACTGGCTCTCGATCGGCTCCCTGTTCAACAGCGTATCGATGCCATCCGAAGAGGCTGCCGAGAGCGCCCTGTCATATGGATCGAACACCCACCATTCACCGCCTGGTCCGAAGTACTCTGCCCGAAGACCAAGATTCGCGATCATTCCCTGGAATTCCAGTCGACCCTGGACGTAAGCGGCGCCACGAGAGGGTGTCTCCTCCCATCGCGAGTTCGAGTTGCCGCTCCGGAGGAATGCGTCGAACTGGGCGTAGTTTACCCTACTGTCAGTCAGGTTGTACTCGACACCGCTCTTCAGCTGGAAGAAGGGGTGAACCTGGCTGGTGAAGTCAACCTTCGTGTTGTAGGTCGTAACCCGGCTCGAGTCCCGTGAATTGCTCATACCGACGCCGGTACGCATTCCTCCGACACCAAAAGCCGGCGCGGGCTGGAATCCAAAGGGCGCCTCGTCAAAACCCACGCCTCCGAACGTTACGATGGGCGTCTCGTCGCGTAATCTGCCCGGATTCGTGTCGTATTTCGAGTCGAATGCACTAAGCCACGCCTCGTAGAAGGTAGTCTCGTTCAACACGTGAGTCCATTTGGCCCCGAGCGAGAGCGAGTTTACTCTCGTGGGGGTCCAATAGTCAGTTGAGAAGATCCTCGTATCGATAAAGCTGACGTTGGTGAGTTGTTGAGCGATGCTCGACGCCGATCTAAACACGCCTGGTGCTCCTGCTCGGCTGCTTGCGGTGCCGAACTGCTCACCAGCCAAACCTTCTAGACTCAATGTGATCGCCGGGGAGACATTCGAGGTGAGCTTCACATGGCCGGTCCACGATTCAAAGCGGTCGGTGTGCAAAGGAATGAGGTAGGCCTCCTCATCCCGACGATAAGACGCGTAGAACCGCATGCCTCCCAAGGCCTTACCCACGAGGGGTACGGGTCCGCCAAATCCGACGTCGACGTTGTAATCGGGAATCGTTGTTTCCATCGACTTCCGGTGCTGCCACAGAAATGCCTGCTGCAGCGCCTCCGGCGTCATGTCGTTGGTCGGATCGTCGTCCGCCAGCAGGCCGTTAGCGACAGCAACCCAGCCCTCGAAAGTCGGATACTGCCTCTGCATAGCCTCATCCCAAGCGCCGTTCTCCGTGCCTGTCCACGCCACGTCGGGATCCAGGTATGGCCTGATCCAGAATGCATTCGGATCGTCTGCCCTGTGTCCAAAATGCTTCTGAGCCGGAGGACTGTATCGGAAGATGAAATCCGCGTTATACCGGTCCTTCGACCCTGCTTTCGTGACGATGTTAATAACACCCGAACGCGCCGACCCATACTCCGCGTTGAATCCACCCGTCTGGACCTGCACTTCCTCGACTGACGCAAGGCTGAAATCCGAGTAGGGTGTGTTATCTCGCTCGTCACGCATTTGAACGCCGTTGACCATCACGAGCAGCTCACTCGAGCCGCTGCCGCGTATGCTAAGGCCTTGAATACCTGCCTGCAGGCCCACAACACCCGCCACACTAGATACCGGCAGTACCTCGATCTCCTCGGACGAGACGTTCAGCCGGCTGTTTGAGACGTCGGCCTGCACGATTGGCGCCTGAGCCGTGACGACCACCTCTTCTCCATCGACAATCGCCTCGCGGAGAGCGAAGTTGACCTCGGTCGTCTCGCCGATCCTGACTCGCACATTTTCGGTAACTATCGTAGTGAATCCGACGATGGATGCCCGCACTGTGTAGACGCTCGGGCCAACGTTCAGAATTGTATAGTAACCATCAACGTTCGACGCGACCCCTTGGGTCGTACCGACAATTATCACGTTGGCTCCTGGAAGCGCTTGCCCCGTTGCATCAGTAACACGGCCGGCTATCTTCCCCGTCTGACCGAATGCTGCCGCGAATCCAAAAAGCGTGGCACAAAGAACAAGCGAGAGGGCTTTCATCGTGCAATTTCGTTGGTCAGATCCTTTCGGATTCTTGACTTTGATGATCTGGCCTTGAACGCAAATTTTGGTACTACGGTAACACTTTCTAGCCTGAAAGACAATCCTACCGTTCTTTGGTAGGTATTCCCAAATTGGCATCTTCGAGAGAGCGAACGCAAATTGTGGATGGTGCCAATCCGATCGTCACGAACTATCGTAGCTCACTATGCGGAAGGTCAGTGCCTTCATCTCATTGTTTTCGTTGAATTTGTATCCTGTATCGCGGGTCCCGATGTATCGTCTCGGGGCCCGGAATAACACTCTCAGTGGATCCCGGGTCAAGCCCGGCATGACGTGGATTGGGTCTCGCGGCAATGACGCACCTCATTCATACATTGCCCACCCCCGGGATCGCATCCAATCAAACCAATCTCTCTCGGATCATGCACACCCATCGAACCATCTTTGCCGCCTCGGCCGCGTGCCTCCTGATCGGCCTCCTCGTCGCCGAGCCGGCCGCCGCCCAGCCAACCTTCAGCGTGTCCTACTCCGACAGCGCCGGCATCGACTCGGTCGACGGTCGCGTCATTCTCCTCTTTTCGAAGAACGCCGCGACAGAACCGAGATTCCAGGTCAGCGCGAGCGTCACGTCCGCGCAGGTCTTCGGCCTCGACGTCGAGGGTCTCGGCCCCAACGACGCGGCCCTCATCGACGCATCGGTCTTCGGCTATCCGACGGAAAGCCTTGCTGGCATCCCCGCCGGCGAGTACTACGTTCAGGCCGTCCTGCACAAGTACGAGACGTTCAACCTGTCGACCGGCCACACGGTGAAACTGCCGATGGACCGCGGCGAAGGCCAGCACTGGAATCGCGCGCCAGGCAATCTGTTCAGCACACCCGCTCAGATCTCGTTGGATCCGAGTTCCACGGACACGATTGCGGTGCAGCTTGATCAGGTCATCCCTCCCATCCCCGATCCTCCGACCACGAAGTACATCAAGCACCTGAAGATCCAGAGCGACCTGCTCACGGAGTTCTGGGGCCGGCCGATGCACCTCGGCGCGCACATCCTGGTGCCCGAGGGATTCGACGAGCATCCGGAAGCCAGGTATCCGATCGTTATCAATCACGGCCACTTCCCGTACGACTTCGGAGGGTTCCGCACCGAGCCGCCCGACCCGGATCTGGAATGCGAGTACAGCGAGCGCTTCAAAGTCGATTGCTACAACCGGATCGAACAGCAGGAGGCGTACGATTTCTATAAGACGTGGACGAGCGACGACTTCCCGCGCTTCCTCATCGTCGAGATCCAGCACGCCAATCCGTACTACGACGATTCGTACGCTGTAAACTCAGCGAACTTAGGTCCTTATGGCGACGCGATCATGCACGAGTTGCTGCCGGCGATCGAGACAGAGTTCAGGGGAATCGGGGAAGGTTGGGCGCGATTCACATACGGCGGATCGACCGGCGGATGGGAGGCGCTGGCGGTTCAGATTTTATATCCGGACGAGTTCAACGGCGCGTTCGGCGCGTGCCCCGACCCGATCGACTTCCGCCAGTATACGCTGATCAACATCTACGAGGACGACAACGCTTACTACGATATCGGCTCCTTCGGCAGGTTCAAGCGTCCTGGCCATCGCGATTATCTCGGCAACGTCCAAGGCACCCAGGAGAGTTACAACCATATGGAGCTGGCGCTGGGGACGAAGAACCGCTCCGGAGATCAGTACGACATATGGGAAGCCGTCTATTCGCCCATGGGGGAGGATGGGTATCCCAAGCGGCTGTGGGACAAGCGCACCGGCGTGATCGATCACTCGGTGGCCGAGTACTGGAAGGAGAATTATGACCTCCGGTACATCCTGGAGCGTGACTGGGCGGAGCTCGGTCCGAAGCTGGCCGGCAAGCTCCACATCTACTGCGGCGACATGGACAATTACTACCTCAACAACGCGGTCTATCTCATGGAGGAGTTCCTCGAGAACACCACCGACCCGTACTACGACGGCCTCGTGGATTACGGCGATCGCGCCGAGCACTGCTGGAACGGGGATCACGAGAATCCGAACCACATCTCGCGGCTGCGTTATCACACGATGTACGTACCGAGGATCATGGAGCGGATCGAGGCGACGGCGCCCGAGGGGGCGGATGTGACGTCGTGGAGATATTGAGAAGCTGTCATCCCGGACTCTACTTGGCCAACGGCACCATCTTCGACCGCCGAATCCCCCTGTCTCTCGTCAGAAGTGGCATGTTGTGTACCAGACTGGTAGCCGCAATCAACTCGTCGGCCGGATCCCCTTTGAAATCCAGCCGCGTCGACGCCACGGCCACATCGATATCCAGCGGCCACACGTGGATGCTCGAGAGTGCATCCTTGACCTCCGGATCGCTGAGGTCCATTTCCAGTCGGCCCAGTTGGACCAGTTTCGCCAGCTCCCACAGGACGATCGAAGCGATCCCCCACTGGTTCTCAGCCAACAGGTCTCGTTCCGACTTCCTGACGGTCCCGCTCAATGCGTGAATCAAGATGTGCGTATCAAGATTCAGCATGCGCATACCAAGTCATGCCCGTGGACAGAATGTCTCCTTTCACTTTGACTTTTCCATCGAGCGATCCGATCAATTCCTCGGGCCGCTTCGGTATCGGAAGCACGCGTGCGACGGGCTTCCCCCGCTTGGTTATGATCAAACCCTCCGGATCCAGATCGTCCAGCAACGCGAGGCATTGGGCTTTGAATTTGGCTGCGCCGATCTTCTGCATAGTGGTATAGTCATTTAATGTGACCAGTCATTAAAAAGTGACCAACTAATCACAGGCGCCCCGGTTCCCGTCGTCACGATCCCGTCGGCCAATGCATCATGTCGCTGCCGGCAAGCCCCCGGCAGAAGAATCCGCCTTCTCATCGGCGGCCTCGCCTAGTCCGAGATTCTGGAATGGATTGACATTGGAATAGGGAGACGCTAACGTTGATGACGTCGGGCAGTGAATCCGAATCCGTTCGTGGGAGAAACCACGGTCGCATTCACCCTCGCAGAACCTGCCTACGTCATTTTTGAGGTATTCGATTTGACGGGACGACGTGTGGCGACGCTTGCCGACGGGGTCGTATCCGCCGGTAATCGCAGCCTCAAATTCGAAAGTGGAAATCTTTCCGCCGGGATCTACATCTGTCGCTTCCGAGCGGGAGCCTTCAGCGCGACGAAACAGATGACCTTGCGGTAACGCCATGCCAAACGACCGCGAATCCATAGAACGGCGGCGGCAGGAATGGATCACCGCCGTAAACGCGCGCGACGTCGACGGTTATCTCGAACTCCTAACAGGCGATGTCGTCTGGATTCCGCCCGGCCAATCTGCCGTGAGCGGAAAACAGGCCTTCGCGTCATGGGTGCGTCCCTTCTTCGAGCGCTTCAATTACGAGTTCGTCATCACGGAGCCTGAGCTGCAACTCGCCGGAAATTGGGCCGTGGAGAGAGGAGCTTTCGAGACGAAGATGACCTCGTTGAACGACGGACAAACAGGGCAGCACGCGGGCGCGTATCTCGTGCTCTGGAGAAAGCAAGGGGACGGCGTCTGGCGAATCGAACGGTATGTGGATGACACAGGTCCGGCGGCGGCACGTAGTCGGGATGGGTGATAAGTCAATTCGCAACAGGAAATCCTTCCCGCTCGAAGTCGCGGTCGAGCGCGAACACCTCGTCGATTCGA
>DATKEJ010000527.1:0-10747 GCA_035512315.1 Rhodothermales bacterium
CCCGCCATCGCTTGCGCTCCGGCGCGCTACGCCGGGCAAGCTCTCCAGCGAGGGACCATGTCCGAGAGTGACCACGCTCGAGGATACTCACCGTACCATCACCTCCTCCGCTACAACGCTCAGCGCCTCGGCCATTGCATCTAGCGTCTCAGAAATTTCCCCCTCCTTGTGAGAGTAATTGATCAGGAACGGCCTGCTCGGGAAAATCCCCCGCTCGAACAGCTCCCTGAAAAACACATGCCGCGAGGCCTCATCCACCTTTGGCTCCGACGCGAAGTTGAACTGCGGCGCGGCCGGAACGCCGATGCTGCGCGCGTCGAGTCCCAACCCGGCGGCTCTCTCGTCGAACCCTTGCATCAACAGCTCACCCATCGACCAGATGTGGGACGGTACTTTTTCGCGACGGATCACGCCCAGCGTGGCCTTCGAGGCGGCCAGTGACAGCGTCTCCCCCGCGTACGTGCTCGTCAAGATGACGTCGTAGAGCTTCCGCATGATTTCACGGCGGCCGCCGTAGGCCGCAAGCGGGTATCCGTTCGCCATCGCCTTCGCGTAGGTCGTCAGATCGGGCAGCACTCCGAAGAACTCCTGAGCGCCTCCGACCGCGAGCCGAAAACCCGTGAGCACCTGATCGAAGATGAGGACAGCGCCATGTCGACTCGCCAACTCGCGGGCCCTCGAAACGAATTCGCGGGCAACGACCTCGTCCCAGTTGTAAGGGACTATCATCAGCGCGGCGGTCTCATCCCCCCGCGACGCGAAGACGGACTCGAGTGCGTCGACGTCGCCGTACTCTATCCTCGTCGCCAGCGCGTCGAGCGCCTTCGGCACGCCGTTTCCCTCGCGAGGGAACCACGTCACGCCGACCCCTGCCCCGCAGGCGAACCAGTCGCCGTGGCCGTGATAGCCGCACGTCACGATGTGGTCCCGTCCGGTGTAGGCTCGTGCGACACGCACGGCCGCGCCGTTCGCTTCGTTGCCGGTTTTTACGAAGTGGACCTGCTCCAACCCCGGCACCATGTCGCACAGGACTTCCGCCACATCGATCTCGAGTGGAGAAGCCATGCTGAACAGCACGCCGTTCTCCATTTGACGTCGAACCGCATCGTCGACCTCGGGATACCGATGGCCGAGGATGATGGGCCCCAGGGATGATCGATAATCGATGTACCACTTTCCGTCGACGTCGCAAATCCGGCAACCGTCGCCCTTCTCGATGAAGAACGGCATGATGCCGGCCAGCGACTCATCCGGCCGCTTTGCGTTCGTCTGCGTTCCCCAGGGTATGGTCTTGAGCGCCCGCTCAAAAAGTTCTTCCGATCGCGTCATGTCTCTATCTGATTCAGTCGAAAGGAACCCCGGTTTCCTTCGAAATGTGTCGCAAATCTTCTACCACGGGCATCAGAAGCGGGATGCCGGACACCGCCCGCTCGATTTCCGCCTCTCGTTCCGGATCACCCGGCACCAGCGGCCCGTTCGTCCCGGGCGCCGGTCGAGTCGCCCTGAACGTTCTGATCCAGTCGTCGATCTGGGTCTTGAACTCGTCTGGATCGATGAACGCCGAGATCTTTAACGCGCCAAAGAAATGTCCGATTCCCTTCCCGACACTTCGTTCCGGAATCTCCTGGCGAAGCGCGAACGGCGGAGCGTACGGACCCCAATTCGCTCCGCTCAAAACACAGCAGAGGACGTCGACCATCGTCGCGAGGCAGTAACCCTTCTGGCCACCGTGCTCACGATCGGAGCCGAGTGGGAGCAGAGCGCCACCGTCAATCATCCCCTGCGGATCCTCGGTTTCCGCGCCCGTGCGATCGATAGCCCAGCCTTTAGGAATCGTCGTCTCCGCCCGTCGCGCGATCTCGACCTTACCGTACGCGACCGCGCTGGTCGCCATATCGACGACGATGGGCGGCTCCTCCATTCCCGGGAAGGCAACCGCGATCGGATTCGTGCCCAGCATCCGCTGCCCACCCCACAGAGGCGCGACCAGCTTCGTCGAGTTGGTCATGGAGAAGCCGATCATGTCGCGCTTCAATGCCTCGAGCGAGTAGTAGCCCGCTATCCCATAATGATTTGTATTACAAACACTTACCCAGCCTGATCCAGCGAGCTCCGCCTTATCCATCGCGATCTGATTGGCCTTAGGTCCTACCACGAGTCCGAGTCCGTTGTCCCCATCGACCGTGGCCGTGCTCGGCGATTCGCGAACGATCCTAATCTCCGGCGTCGAATTGATCCGCCCGAGCGTCAGCATATCGAAGTATGTCCGCAGTCGTGCGACTCCGTGCGATTCGATGCCGCGCATGTCCGAGGCCGCCAAAACCTCCGATGCCACCTTCGCGTCTTCGGGGGGTACGCCGAAGTGTTCGAAAACCCGTTGTGAGAATTCCCGCAGCCGGTTGATCGGGTACGTCCGCTGCTCAACCTCCGTCGTCATGCGATGCTTCCTCGTTTGAACTCCGGCCGGTTGATGCGATATTGCCGACCAGGACTCAAGATAGCATTAACACCCCTCACAATCTGACGGGAAGGACAGGGAGATCTGGGATGGCAGCCTATTTTCTTGGAGTGGATGTCGGGACGTCCGGAACCAAGGCAGTATTGATCCGGGACAACGGATCGATCATGGGTTCGGCGAGCGAGTCCTATCCTCTGTACACCCCACGCCCGCTCTGGTCGGAGCAGGATCCCCACGATTGGTGGCAGGCAACCTGCGCAGCAATCCGGCGCTTGTTGATTGAGACCGGAATCTCCGCGCACCGGATCGAGACCGTCGGACTCACCGGCCAGATGCATGGATTGGTTCTGCTCGACGGGGCCGGTGAAGTCATCCGCCCCGCTATCCTCTGGAACGATCAGCGGACGGCTGCGCAGTGCCGGAAAATGACGGAGACAATCGGCGCCAAGGAGGTGATCGAGCGCCTCGGCAACCCTATTCTCGCGGGATTCACCGCGCCGAAGATCGTGTGGGTTCGTGACGAAGAGCCGAAAGCGTATGCACGCGCTGCGAAAGTGCTGCTGCCGAAGGATTACGTCCGTTACCGGCTGACGGGGGCATTCGCAATGGACGTCTCCGACGCCTCCGGAACGGCCTTGTTCAACGTGGGGCGGCGGGAGTGGGATACCGATACGCTGTCGGATCTCGAGATACCGCCCGAATGGATGCCTGACGTTTTCGAATCGCCCGAGCGGTGCGCCGAAATCAGTGCGGAGGGTGCGGCCGCGAGCAGCCTCATCGAGGGTACACCGGTGGTGGCAGGCGCAGGCGACCAGGCGGCGGGAGCGGTCGGCGCCGGGATCGTACGGGAGGGCGTCATTTCCGTTACGCTCGGAACATCGGGTGTCGTCTTCGCAGCCTCGGATGCCTATCGCGTCGAGCCGTCCGGGAAGCTCCACGCATTCTGTCATGCCGTCCCGAACGGCTGGCATCTGATGGGCGTGATGCTCTCGGCGGCCGGGAGCTTCGAGTGGTTTGCCTCCACCTTCGGTGACAACGACTACGACGCGTTGAACGCCGCTGCGGCCGAAGCGCCGGCGGGATCGGAGGGCTTGACGTTCCTCCCGTACCTGAGCGGCGAACGAACGCCGCATGCTGACCCGAACGCCCGCGGGGTGTTCTTCGGGATTACCCTCAGGCACGGAAAGGGACATTTTGCGCGCGCCGTCATGGAGGGCGTGGCTTATGGATTGAAGGACTCGCTGGAATTGATGCACGGCCTGGGAATCTCGGCGTCGGATTTGCGCGTGTCGGGAGGCGGCGCCAGGAGCGGCCTGTGGCTGCAAATCCTGGCGGACGTTTTCGGCGAGCCGGTGCGGGCCGTGAATCCGGGAGAAGGGGCGGCGTACGGCGCGGCGCTGCTGGCGGCCGTCGGCGGCGGGGCGTTTGCCTCGGTTAAGGATGCGGGGAATGTGGTGAAGGCTGAGGGGGAAATGATCGAGCCGGGCCCGGCGTCGGAGGAATATGCGAAGGCGTATGAGCGGTTCGGGAGGTTGTATCCGGCTTTGAAGGAGCATTTTGAAGGGATTGGGTGAGGGATGGAAGATGGAAGATGGAAGACGGCAGATGGAAGACGGATGGCGGATAGGAAAGTCACCCCGCGCTTTTCAGCGCGGGGACAGGCGGGTGGATTGAATTTGTCGGGGCTTCAGCCCCAAGATTATTAGGTCGTCGGGTCGACGCGCGTCCTCGCCGGGCTGAAGCCCGGCTCGGCAGTTCTTTCTTTGGAGCGCGGTCTGCCCCGGACTGAAGTCCGGGGCGGCTGCCTCATCCGGAAATCGATATTGCAATAACGGACTATGACGCTCTTCGCATCTGTTCTCGAAACCGAAGGCTTTACCATTGGGCAGGACAACTCCCGCAGCGGACTGTTTCGGCAAGAGGCGGCGAGTAAATGGACTTCCCTCGGATGGCCGAACGTCCGAAACTTCGGGATCGCGACCACCCCCGACTTCATATTCCTCGCCTGCGGGAACGGCGTCCTGCGCTCCGCCGACAACGGCAGGAACTGGCGCATGACAACCGACTGGAAAATCACCGAAGTCCTCGACGTCGCCCTCGATCCCACCGACCCCCACAAACTCGTCATCGCCACCGCCCACGGCATCGCCTGGAGCCCCGACGACGGCGATACGTGGCAGACCAACAACCAAGGACTCACGTCGACGTTTGTGCACAGCATCGTCTTCGAGCCGGCGGCGTCCGGAGTGCGGAGTCCGGAGTTCGGCGAAGGAACGTTGCAGTCTCGCTGGATAGCCGGAACAGAGGATGGTTTGTTCGCGACTCCAGACCCCACTGCGGAATGGATGAGAGTGGGGCTTGCCGGCTTGGCCATCCGTCGCATCGCAGTGAACAGCGAGGGAGTGTGCGCTGTCGCGGCGGACGGCGCCGGGGTCTGGCTCCGCAATGGGGGCGACTGGACACCGGCTTCACAACTGCCGACCGATGCATCCTTTTACGCAGCCGCGGTCTCGGATGACGGACAATCTATCGCCACCGGCGGCTTCCAGTCGGGCGTCTTCCTCAGCCGTGACGGAGGCGCCTCGTGGACCCACCTCGCCGATGGCCTCACCAATCTGAACATCCAGGCGCTGTCCTTCCGTCCGGAAACCGACGAGCTATGGGCCGGCACGTCCGGCGGCGGGGCGTTCCGACTCGACGGCAGCCATTGGGTCTTTGAGGGGCTTCCCGGCTCGACCATCCGAAAATTCTATTTCGACAGGAATCGATGACTCCGATCATACCCGCAAAAACGTTCGATGAACGGTGCAAGCAGCTCATCGACCACTTCGCCAGCCGCGAAGCCGGCGAGTTTCTCGGATTCAAAGACCTCATCGAAGTGGCCGCCCGTCTGTACGCCGATCGCGATGTCGAGGAAGCTATCGACGACCTCCGCGAGATTCTGCGCAAGCCGCGCGGCGATATGTTCTGGATGGTCCCGATTGCGCTCGTGACATACGTCGGCCGAACGCGATTTCCCGATGACATCGACCGGCGGATCACCGAGCTGTGGCGGGATTACGCACCGAATCGCGGCGATACCGAGAACCACTGGGCGATGTACTACTGCGTGCTGTACCTGCTCGCGCAGCTCCATCCGGACATGGACGGGTCGTTCTGGTTCAACGGACGATCTTCCGAGGAAAATCGCCTTGAAGCCGCCGAATACCTCGACTCCTGGATACAGCTCACGCTCGAGAAAGGACAAGGCGAGTTCGATTCCCCCCACTATATCGCCTTCTTCGTCGCCCCCCTCGCGCTGCTCTATGCCTTCTGCGAGGATCCGGAAATGAAGCGCAAAGCGGGCCTGATGCTCGATCTGATCCTCGCCGATTTCGCCGCGGAGAGCCTGAACGGACTCTACGCCGGCGCTTTCAGCCGGATCTACCCCGAGCCGCTTATGCACCGCTGGAAGAATGGAAGCACGACGCTCGGGTGGCTGGTTTTCGGGAACGTGCCGTTCCGTCCCGATGCCATCAACGTCGTCGTTCCGACGATCGGATACCGTCCCCACGGCGTTGCCTTCATCCTCGCGATCAGCGGCTGGAAACCCTCGCAGCAACTCATCCAGGCGGCGACGGATCGTTCGCGCCCCTACCTCCACCGCGAGCTGAAGCGGACGCGCTTTCGGATTCGATACAGCGAAAAGCGGACGATCCCGGTCTACAAGACCACATTCATGACGAAGGATTTCGCCTTGGGGTCGATCCAAGGCGGCCTCATCCAGCCGATCCAGCAGCACAGTTGGGAGCTGTTCTGGGCAGAGGACGACGTGTACACCGGGCACAACCTGTTGTTTTCCATCCATCCGTTTGCCGGAGAGCTGGAGCTCGGGATGTACTTCCCTGAGGAACCGAAGCTGCTCACCGAAGGTGTCGTTAAAGGCGAAAAGCCGACATACGACCAGCCGGACAAATGGACGGGGTCTTCGCCATATGAACATATTTTTCAACACTGTAACACGCTAATTGTCCTGTACGACATTCCGCCCGGAACGAGATTCCCGCACGTCTCCGCGTACTTCTCCCGAAGATTGAGAGAAATGGAGGAGGACGCCTCCGGATGGATCTTCGCACGCGCCGGACGGGCGTTCGTGGCGTACTTCCCGCTCGCGGACTTCGAATGGCGGGATGAAGGCGACGGCGACCGCAGGCTGCACAGCGAGATCCTGAAGAACGGCGCCGTGGTGCATGTCGCGCAGGAGGCGGATTACGCGACGTACACGGACTTTCGGAGTGCGTTTAAGGGACGCCCTCCGAGCATCTCACTCGAACCGACGCCGTCAGTCGAATTCACAGCGCCAAACGGGGACGTCATCAGGTGCACGTATGGCGAGACTCCGTCGGTCAACGGCGAGGACGTGGATTTCGCGTCGTGGCCGCTGTTTGACGGGCCGTTTGTCCGGAGTGTGGCAGGGAGTGGAAGGGTTGAGGTGGGGCCGGTTGGAGATCCGTACGTGATTGAGGTTCGGAGGTAAATGGGAATACCAAACTTCAAATACCAAACTTCAAATACCAAACATGGGGACGTTTGAATCGGAATATCCAGCCCTCATACAAGTTCATTGCGAGGGCTTTGCGGACAGCCCCCGGCGCTTCAGCGCGTCGGACCTGACGGACGAGCCACCCCGGGCGCCATCAGGGCTCACCCATACGTGAGGGGGACAAACTCCGTTGCCGTCAGACCTCGGAAACGGGGCACGGCGTCGCTCAGCGTGCGGAACCGCCGTAGCCATGGCCTCATGCGCGGACGTCTTCCCATAAGCCCCCGGTTGTCATCTCGAATCCTCGACTTCAGTCGGGGTGAGAGACCTCAAAACGGTGCGGCCGGGCCCAGCGCGCTGTGTCGTATTCGAAAGAAGAATCTCCTCCGGCTTCGAGTGGCAACTTTTCCCGCAAGTGACCACCCCCGGCTTCTCTCTCCCGAACAGGCCGTCCCGAGCGAAGTGGAGACGTTCGGGATCACTCAGCCGCCCCCTCCCAAGGGGGATCACGCCATAAGGTGTCCCTACGGAGACGGACGCGCCCCTCGCCGGACCCGGACGCCGCACTCCGGACCGCTACTGATAGATCTCCGCGCCCAACGAAATAAACTCGTCCGCCTTCTCCTCCAGTCCTGCCACGAGCGCCTTCTCACCTTCGGTGTATCCGTGCTTCTTCGCGTAGTCGCGGACCTCCTGCGTGATCTGCATCGAGCAGAACTTCGGGCCGCACATCGAGCAGAAGTGCGCCACTTTGGCGCCCTCCGCCGGCAGCGTCTCGTCATGGAACGCGCGCGCCGTGTCGGGATCCAGGGCCAGGTTGAACTGATCCTCCCAGCGGAATTCGAAACGGGCTTTGGATATCGCATCATCCAGCATCCGGGCGCCCGGGTGGCCCTTTGCGATGTCGGCGGCGTGGGCAGCGATCTTGTAGGTGATGACGCCGTCCTTGACGTCCTTCTTGTTCGGCAGGCCCAGGTGCTCCTTGGGCGTCACGTAGCAGAGCATCGCCGTTCCGAACCATCCGATCATCGCGGCGCCGATGGCGGACGTGATGTGGTCGTACCCCGGCGCGATGTCCGTCGTGAGCGGACCCAGCGTATAGAACGGAGCCTCCTTACAGATGTCGAGCTCCAGATCCATGTTCTCCTTGATGAGGTGCATGGGGACGTGCCCCGGTCCCTCGATCATCACCTGCACGTCGTGCTTCCAGGCGATGTCCGTCAGCTCACCAAGCGTCCGGAGTTCCGCAATCTGCGCCTCGTCGTTCGCATCCGCGAGGCTTCCAGGGCGCAGGCCGTCACCAAGCGAGAATGCGATGTCGTACGCCTTCATGATCTCGCAGATCTCCTCGAACTCCGTGTACAGGAAGCTCTCCTTGTGGTGCGCGAGACACCACTTGGCCATGATGGAGCCTCCGCGAGAGACGATGCCCGTAACGCGATTTGCCGTCAGCGGAATGTATCGGAGAAGTACCCCGGCATGGATCGTGAAGTAATCGACCCCCTGCTCGGCCTGCTCAATCAGCGTGTCGCGGTAAAGCTCCCACGTCAGCTCCTCCGGCTTGCCGCCGACTTTCTCGAGCGCCTGGTAGATGGGGACGGTCCCGATCGGCACCGGGCTGTTTCTGATAATCCATTCCCGGGTCGCGTGGATGTCCTTACCCGTCGACAGATCCATCACCGTATCGGCGCCCCAGCGGATGGCCCATACGAGCTTTTCGACCTCCTCCGCGATCGACGACGTGACGGCCGAGTTGCCGATGTTCGCGTTGATTTTGACGAGGAAATTCCGGCCGATGATCATCGGCTCGCTCTCGGGGTGGTTGACGTTTGCCGGAATGATGGCGCGGCCGGCGGCGACTTCCTGACGAACGAACTCGGGCGTGATCTCGGCGGGAATATTTGCCCCCATGGCATGCCCCTTCAGTCGCCGTTCGCGCTCCACACTGAACTCGGCGTCGCGCACTACCTGGCGCAGCAGGTTCTCGCGGATGGCGATGTACTCCATTTCCGGCGTGATCTCGCCTTTCCGCGCGTAGTGCATCTGGGTGACGTTGCCGCCGTTGGCGGCGCGGCGGATCGGGTGGCATCGGAGCCGGAAGCGACCATTTCCGTTGCCGTTGCCGTTGCCGTTGCCGTTGACGAAGGATTTGTATCCGTCGTCGACAGGCTGGATCGGCCGGCCGGGGTACGTCTCCGTATCCTGCCTGCCCTCGATCCACTCCATCCGCAGAGGGCTCAAACCCCGGTCGATCGCGATCGGAACGTCGGGGTCGGTGTATGGTCCGCTGGTGTCGTACGTGCGAACGGGGGCGTTGGGAATCAGATGGCCCTCGCGTGACCGCGTCGGCGTGAGCTCAATTTCACGGAACGGCACTCTTACTCCAGCCTTATCACCCTTGACGTACACCTTTTTTGAACCAGTAAGTGGCTCGGTGGTTATTCCCTCATTGACGGCCGCTACTCCATTCGTATTCATTGGTTTGTCGGATAACATGTGAGAGAGAACAGTGTTTTGTGACGACAAGCCGGCGGATACACACGTTCTCAAAACCTTCTCATTTCAATAATGATCCGGGCGTTTCAATGGGGTGAACCGCTGCATCGTTGTCGGCTCGGGTCCAACTCATTTGAAAACAGGAGGTAGCGCAAAAAAGCGCTTTTTTTGAGTGTCATGAACTGCGATCCCGAGCCACGTCGGCGACAAAGGCCGCTCCGTGATCTGATACACGTAGGTCTCTCGACCGCCGCTGGAAGTGAGCTCGTAGCGCGACTTCGGACCTCGACCCCTCGACTTGGGACCCTCCAAACCCCTTCAGGGAGAGGAGTCCTCTGGAGCGTCCCGGCGGCGGGTACGGCTTACCCCGGACAGGATTCCGATGCCGAGCAAGATGACGGAGACGATGATGACCCATTTGGTGGGCAGTCCCGCTTCGACAAGGCCCCATCCCACACCGGCGATCACGACGAGAAACCCCAGGACATAGAGCGTAAAGGACATGGAAGTGCCTCGTTCTTGTTGGTGCTGCGAAGTCTCGTCGTCAATATAAGTAGTCTGCCCATCCCCTGAATTTTGCGATACCGGCTGCGCACCTTCGAGAATCAGCCGACCGCTCACAAACTGCCATCGAAAGGTCTGTTCCGGCCGGCTGGGCTTTACGTGGTTCGGGCCACAACAGCGGCGGGCAGCTTCACCCACCGCCTCACGGTCGTGAAGTGAGCTTGCCGGGATCAGGTTTCGGACGTTGGCTCCAACGGGAGTTGGCTCGCGAGGGGTCAGCCTCCTTCGAAGTCTGACGCCGTAATCTGATACACGTAGCTCTCTCGACCGCCGTCGTCGGTGCTCGTGCCTACGCGGATGCCTCCGATCTTTTCGACGGCTCGCTGGGAGCGGACGTTGTTCACGCCGACCCGAAAGACGACGTGATCGACGAAGCGGAACGCATGCTCCATCATGAGCCGTTTCATCTCTCCGTTATAGACGCCACCCCAATAGGATCGCGCCAGGAACGTCCAGCCGATCTCGACCTGGCTTTCCTGGTCACGGTAGTCGTGAAATCGCGACGATCCAATGATCCGTCGGCTGCCGGCGTCGATGGCGACCAAAGCGCCGCCGGATGCGAGTGACTCCGCAAAGAGGCCCTTAAAGACGGCCTCTTCGTGGCGATTGTGGACGGGATGCTGTTCCCAGATAAGGGGATCGGAAGCGACGGCGTAGAGCGCGTCGTAGTTCTCGCCTCGAAGGGGTCGCATCTCGAGGAGTTTGCC
>DATKEJ010000528.1:0-3418 GCA_035512315.1 Rhodothermales bacterium
AAATCATTCGATCTTTCTTGTGCACCTATCACAAGTCACTAGACCCATGCGACTTTCTATATCCGCTTGTATGCTGCTGGCCGTTGCTACCTCCGTGGCGGCGCAACAGTCCCGCCCCATCCCCTATCCCGTCTTCGAAACGCCGCAGTTCGCGCGTGCGGTTGAGCAGGGCACGCGAAGCCGGGACGGACGGCCCGGACCCAGTTACTGGACCAACACGGCTGAATACGATATCGACGTGACGGTCTCCCCCGCCGCAGCGACGGTCTCGGGCGCCGAGTCAATCAGGTATCACAACAACTCCCCAGACGTGCTCCGTCGCATCGTGCTGAACCTCTACCAGAACCTCTACCGTGAGGGTGCCGCCCGCAACCGAAACGTCGTCCCCACCGAAGGGCTCAACCTTTCGTGCGCGTTCGTAAACGACGCACCTATCCTGCAGCAAGCAGATCCGAGACTCAAGGGCTTCGTGGTCGCCGGCACCAAGATGGTCATCCACCTCGTCGACCCGGTCGAGCCCGGTGGCTCAGTCGACATGCGATTCTGCTGGGATTTCCGAATCCCCGCCTCCTACGACAACATCCGCATGGGACACGACGGCGAGGTCTACTACCTGGCGTACTGGTATCCACAAGTTGCTGTTTATGATGATGTTACAGGAGGAATAGGATACGGTGACGGCTGGGACCTCGACCACTACCTGGGTAACGGCGAGTTCTACATGGGCTACGCCGATTACGACGTGAGCATCACGGTTCCGGAGGGCTATCTCGTGCCCGCAACGGGCGTCCTTCAGAATCCGAAGGAAATATTGAGCCCCGCCGTCCTCGCGCGGATCGACTCGGCGGCCAAGGGACCCGACGTAGTCGGCATCGTGACGGACGAGAACCGCGAGGATGCGTTCGTGCCGTCACCCTCGGGCACGGCGACATGGCGCTACGCAGCGGAGAACGTCAGGGATTTCGCGTTCGGGCTCTCCGACCTATACAGATGGGATGCCACTTTCGCGGAGGCCGGAGACTGGGACGCCGACGGGACGTCGGACCGGGCAATGATCCACGCGTTCTACCGGCCCGGCACTCCGGCGTGGGAACGCTCTGCCGAATACGGGAAGTTCTCCATCGAGCACCTGTCCAGAACGATGATGCCTTATCCCTGGCCGCACATGACGGCGGTCGAGGGCCTCATCGGCGGCGGCATGGAATACCCCATGATAACCCTCATCGGCGGCAGCCGCTCACCCGGCGCGCTCTTCAGCGTTACCTACCATGAGATCGGGCACATGTGGTTTCCGATGATCGTCGGGCAGGACGAGAAGAAGTTTACCTGGATGGATGAAGGACTCACCTCCTTCAACCAGACCAACGGCATTCGCGACTTCAATGACAGTCCCGACGTGTGGAGGCCCGACCGCCAGCCGTACTACCGCATCGCCGGGAGCGGCTACGAGGTCGAATCGATGCGGCACGGCGACGAGTATCCGTACGGCACCGACGCGCGCGGGCTCGCATCCTACAACAAGCCGGCGGTCATGCTCCACGCGCTGAGGGGACTCCTGGGCGAGGATCTGTTCTACAAGGCTTTCCGGGCGTACGCACACCGATGGGCCTACAAACACCCGACGCCGTTCGACTTGTTCAATACGTTCGAGGACGTGACCGGCCAGGATCTCGATTGGTTCTGGACGCCTGCGTTCTTCGAGACGTGGACGCTCGACCAGGCCGTGGCCGCGGTGGAAGCTGGGGAGGTCGAAGTCAAAGTCACCATCAAGGATCTCGGTCTTACCCCGATGCCGGCGCCCGTGACCGTGACGTACGCTGACGGCCGCCAGGAATCCGAGCGGCTCGGCGTCGAACCGTGGCTCGAAGGGGCGCGCGAAACGTCGCTCACGTTCCCTCCGGGTCAGGTTGCAAAGGTTGAAATAGACCCGGAAGGATTCCTGCCCGACGTCGATCGTTCGAACAATGTCTGGGAAGCGGCGTCGTCTAATTAGAACTGGCCCCCACTCCGATCGAAGAACTGCCTCGCGTTCCCACGGCATCCCGGAGCACCGGGCTGGATGTACTGCGCGCGCTCTGGCGTGAGCGATCGTTCCTCGCGGCGCTCTCGGTGATGCATGAACAGGTAGGCGACATTTTCGAGATCTCGCTGCCGGGATTTGAGCCCGTCGTGGTCGTCGGGCCGGATCTGAATCGACGCCTTCTCGTCAGCGAGCGCGAGCGATTCTGCTTTCGTACGGAATCGGACGCCGTTACCAAACTGCTGCGCCACGGGCTACTCGTGGAAGATGGCGACGAACACGACCGACTGCGGAACTGCATGAATCCGGCCCTCCACAAACGGGAGGCGATCGATCAGATCCCGGCTATGCTCGAGGAGACTCGATTCGTTACCGGCTCATGGCGCGACGGCGAAACAGTGGACATGCTGGTCGAGATGCGGAAGGTCGCGCTCGTCATCCTCATCCAGACACTTTTCAAAATTGACTTCCGTCCGGATCTCGATCGGCTATGGAACCCGATTCTGAGGTCCCTCGCCTATATCTCTCCCGGAGCATGGATCGTCTGGCCTGAGATACCGCGAATCGGGTTTGCGACACAGCTCAGGCTGCTCGATGATTACCTGTATTCCATGATCGCTCGTCGAAGGGAGGAACTGAAATCATCGGGCGAAGCACCTGCGGTTTCGGACTTGCTCGGCACGCTGATCGCGACCGAAGGGATGAACGACGACCTCATTCGGGATCAGCTTCTCACGATGCTCATTGCCGGCCATGACACGAGCACGGCCCTGTTTGCCTGGGCATTGTGGCTCCTGGGGTCGAACCCTGGCGCAATGAGGAGCGCGACCGAGGAGGTCGACCGGGTCGTAGGTAATGAAGACATAGACGCCGCGTCGGTGTCCAGCCTGGATTATCTGGATTGGGTAGTGAAGGAGGCGCTGCGGCTTTATCCGCCGATCCATGTCGGCAATCGAAAGGTGATCGAGGACGTCGAGTTCGGAGGTTATCACCTGAAAGCAGGCAGTAGGGTGATGTATTCGATTTACCTCTCACATAGGGATCCAAAAATCTGGAAAGACCCTGAGGCCTTCGTGCCCGAGCGGTTCTCGCCGGGGGAGGATCGGAGGCCCGGACTGGCGTACGTCCCGTTCGGGGGCGGTCCGCGGAACTGCATCGGCGCCGCATACGCCCAGATCGAGGCGAAAGTCGTGCTCGGCCACATTTTGAAGGAGTTCGATCTGGAGCTCGTGGAGCCGTCGGTTCGGCCGCACATGGGCGCGACGCTCGAGCCGCGACCAGGGGTGCGGATGCGGGTGTGGCGAAGGGAAGCGTCCTGACGGCCTCGCCGGGCTGCCTGCCCGGCAGCCTGCCCGGCGTAGCTCCGAAGGAGCGAAGACGGGTAGCTTGAGCGGAGCG
>DATKEJ010000529.1:0-10446 GCA_035512315.1 Rhodothermales bacterium
TGAAAGCCGCCTCAGCCACCCCGCAAACACGCCGCTTGTACCGATATCTCGGCAACCGACTCGGTGATCGAGAGCACTCGCAGCGTGGGCGACCAAAGCACGCTCGCTTCCTGATGGACGCGCTGAAAAACAAGGTAAACCCCGGAGACCGCGTTCTCGATATCGGCACGGGATGGATGACGTTCTACTCGGTCTGCCTGACGAGCGCCATGAAGGTGAAGGCGACAGCCTTCGACGTAATCGACAACCGACAGTTCGGAGCCACGCAACAATACTTCGCTAACAGACCGGAGCTTCCCGGTGCTGATGCTGTTCGCCAGTCACGCTCATTCGATGAGCTGCACGAGACATTGGGAATCGACTACCTTCTCGCTCCATCACTGGAATCCCTGCCTGACAATCACTATCAGGCCGCTTTCTCGATCGCGACGCTCGAGCACGTCCCTCGGTCTGTCATACGAGAACAGATCATCGACACGTTCCGAGTGCTGAAGCCCGGCGGCTATGCCGTTCATCGTATCGATTTGACAGACCATCTTTCCCACTACGACAAGTCCGCCCATCCAAGACAGTTTCTGTCGTGGGATGCGTCGTGGCCGATCCTGTTCCGCAATGAAGTCCAGTACGTCAACCGGCTCATGCGATCTGACTTCCTCGAAATGTTCACTGACGCCGGTTTCACGATCGAGCACCAGGAAAGCAACATCGCGCCACTGAACGGCATGAGAGTGGCCGAGCATTTTCGTCACCGCTCTCGAGACGACCTCGAATCGAAGTCCCTCGTGGTGATCTGCGGTAAACCAACAGAAGAAAAGCCATGATCCTGACGATCATTCCAGCAAGCACGCGAGCTCCCCGCCAGTCGCCTCGGCATAGAGACGGAGGTTGTCGGACCAAATCTTTACCTCGTCCGGGTCTTCTGTCCACACGTTCCGCGCGTTGTAGCTATTCCCTTTGAACGACATTCCGCCGTTGAAGGTTCCGCCCTCACTGATGAGATCGTTGCCACCTACCGGGCCGTCGTAATGAAGGTACTCGGTGAACTCGTCTAGCTCGTCGCAATTCGCGATGTTCGTCGTGAACGTGCAGTGATAGACGTAGAAATGGCCGTCGCCGCCTGTATTGCGCCCGTCGAACTTCGCGTCGATTAGCCAGCGGTGCCAGCCCTCGGTGATCGTCGGTTCATTGACGCTGAAACGGTTAACCTGATCGTCCGGTCCCCCACCTGGAACGGCGATGCTCTTTCCGTGAATGTTGAACTTGTCGCCGATGCCCCTGTTGGCAGCGATTCCTGTCGCGGGGTTTCTCGCGGGGTAGAAAGCCGTGAACTCGTACTGATTTTGAAAGACGTGGTTGTGGCCGACACGCGGATCGCTGTAGTAGTCGGCGTCGATGTAGATGTCGAAGCCGAAAAAATACCGCTCCCGAAATGGCCACGCGCTGCCCACCTGGCCGTTCGGATTGGTCGGCTGATACCAGAACGGTGTATTGGTCTTAAACGCTGAAAGAATCCACTCGTTCCGATAGTAGTGCGCGCCCTCGTCCTCGCAGGTCATCGGCGAAGACGGGATTTGGCCCTGCGCGACCGCGTTCGCTCCCTCGCGACAGACGTAGTGCGCCATCGAGAAATTGCCGATGGCGTGTTCGGTGTCGATGAACGGTGAGTCTCCTTGTCCAGTCCCACGGATGCCGACACTATTGCCAGTTGGCGTATATGGGTAGACCACGCCCTGTGCCAACACAGCGTTAGAGTCCCCTCCGTCTCCCCCCTCCCAATCGAACGACAAGATCGGGTCGGCTTCGCACACCCCGTCCGGGGCGTCATTAGTGCTCGCCGGAGTCTGGGGGAGAGGCTGGCCATCATGAGCCAAGATCGGTGGAAGCGGACGCGCAGCTTGTGCGGCAACCTCAGCCATGACGCTAGTCAGGGCAAGGCTTACGAACAAATATGAAATTACTCTCACTTTCTTTGCCTACCTGATTAGTTGGAAGGAGATTACTGAAGGCGGTCTAGTATGCCAGGCCACCTACTTGCTTAGAAGATCCGTTTTCCCTTCATGATCAACTACCTGTCGCGATTTGGTGACACTTCGACCACCTAGGTGCCCCAACCGTCGACGCACCCATATTCCGATGTGTATGACGTCAATGCTGTGACCTGGTTCACACACCTCCAACACAGTCGAGCGCTTCGCTCCTCTCCGGCGGTTCCCCCGCCCCAGGCCAAAGCCTACACTTATCTCATTGTTCTAATGACCGGGACCACTTCTATTCGTCGCAGAAAATCGACTGTTCTCAGAGAAAAGGAAATGCTTCCCAACTTTCTAATCATTGGCTAGCACAAAACCGGAACCACATCACTATACGCCTACCTGTGCCAGCATCCTCAGATCTACATGCCCCATCTCAAGGAGGCGCGCTACTTCGCGTTTGAGCCAGAAAACTCCGAGCACGCCTCGAAAAGCCGAAAGGTGTTCCCGATCCGTACGCTCGAGCAGTGCGAAAGCCTGTTTGCGGACGTTTCCGCGGAAACAGCGATCGGCGAAGCATCGCCCAACTACCTCGACAGCCTGACGGCAGCCACGAAAATTCGGAGTGTTCTACCAAATGTCAAGCTAATCGCCAGCGTCAGAAATCCGGTTAATCGCATATACTCGCTGTACCTCATGCGAGCCCGATCCGGACGCGAGAAGCGATCCTTCGCTGACGCCTTCAAGGAAGGGAAGGATGAATGGTGGCTCGAATCCAGCTTCCCCTTCGAGAATCTGAGTCGTTTCACATCCGTGTTCCCTCGCGATCGGATGAAGATCGTACTTTTCGAGGACCTGACCACGACACCGGTCGCGCGAAGAAGGGGAGTGCGCTGATGCGCCGCATTCCACTAGTGCGAGCCGTGAGGATTTCTCCCGAATCAATCTTCAACGCGCGCAATCGATGGACGCTGAGGCGGATGACGTCCCCGGGCGTGGTGTACGAGGGTAGCTGAAGCGGCAGTCACCGTGAGTCTTGGTAAGGTTGGTTTTGCAGATCAACTTTACTGAGGAACATCACGATGACCACCACCAAAAAGACTATCGCACTTGCCGAGCTCGTTGAGAAGGGCGCCGACGCCGACCTGCTTCGCGACATGATCCGGTACGTCGCCCAGCGGATGATGGACATGGATGTCGAGAGCCTGTGCCAGGCGGCCTATGGCGAGCGGACGGCCGAACGGGCAAACAGTCGCAACGGCTATCGCGATCGTCAATGGGACACGCGGACAGGCTCGGTGGAGCTGAAGATCCCGAAGCTGCGTAAAGGCAGCTATTTCCCCGGATTCCTCGAGCCCAGGCGCACAGCGGAGAAGGCGCTCGCGGCCGTGATCCAGGAAGCGTACATCCAGGGGATCTCGACCCGTTCGGTCGACGATCTCGTCAAGTCGATGGGGATGACCGGGATCAGCAAGAGCCAGGTGTCGCGGCTATGCGAGGAGATCGACGAGCGGGTCGGCGCCTTTCTCAGCCGTCCGATCGAAGGCGACTGGCCGTATCTGTGGATCGATGCGACCTACCTCAAGGTTCGTCAGGCCGGTCGGATCGTGTCCGTCGCCGTAATAATCGCTGTAGCGGTCAACACCGACGGGGTGCGCGAGATTCTGGGGCTTGAGATCGGACCGTCGGAAGCTGAGCCGTTCTGGACCAGCTTCCTGCGCTCGCTCACGCGCCGGGGATTACGCGGCGTGAAGCTCGTGATCTCAGACGCCCACGAAGGCCTGAAGGCCGCGGCGGCCAAGGTTCTGAGCTGCACCTGGCAACGCTGCAAGGTGCACTTCCTGCGCAATGCCTTGGCCCACGCCGGCAAAGGTCAACGGCAGATGGTCCTGGCCCTGATCAACACGATCTTCGCGCAGGAGACGCCTGACGCCGCGAGCGATCAGTGGCGCGCCGTCGCTGATCAGCTCAGAGAGCGGTTCCCGAAGCTCGCCGAGATGATGGACGAGGCTGAGCCCGACGTCCTCGCCTTCATGGGCTTCCCGAAGGCGCATCGAACGCAGATACACAGCACCAATCCTTTGGAGCGGCTCAACGCCGAGATCAAGCGTCGAACGAATGTCGTCGGTATCTTTCCGAACGAGGCTGCCATCACTCGCCTCGTCGGCGCGATGCTGCTCGAGCAGAATGACGAGTGGGCGCTCAAGCGCCGATACATGCAGCTTGAAGGATTACAGTCGCTCGTCGACAATCAACCTGCTCGGTTGTCGGCAGTCGTCAACTGAGCACGAGTTCAACCGAGCCAGGACTCATGACTCGTACACCACTCCGCGGGACGCGATCCTGAGGCGCGGTGTGTAGTGAGAGATTTCTATCACGACGATGTTGTTCGACTACAGGAGTTGCTGAAAAAAGATCTGTCACACTGACTGACTGATCGCTGACCCATACGATCGGGCGACCACCGTAAACGTCATAGTCCAGCCACACAACCTGTTTCTGAATATCTCGTAGTACGTTGCCTGTGATCGTTGCATTAGGTCATTGAGTGCCCCAAAGGACAGCAGCTCGAGCGGTTGGTTGCCGGGACGGTGCTTCCCTTTCCAGCGGTTGAACAGGCTCCTGTTCCAGTGCAGCAAGGGCAGATTGGAGTGCGTCTCGATGGGAAAAAACCGGTTCGGAGTTGTGAAGAATACTGATTCGGCCACTCTGAGCATCTCGTTGACAAAGTGCAGCTGCGCACCGTAATCGCCCACATGTTCAACGACTGCATTCGAGAACGCCCAATCGAACTCACTGTCTGCGAACGGGAAATCTCTGCCATCGTATTCGACGAATCTCATTCCCGGGAACGCTTCCCGAACGGCGCTGAGATCCTCAATTCCAAGGCCCGTGTATTGATCCCTCTTATACGGAAAGTTCTGTAGGAAATAGTTCTCTGCGATATGCTTCGACTTTGTCAGACCCGACACGCCGACGTCCAGCACGCGCTGGTCTTCTCCACAGAGGCTATAGAAATGTCTCAGTTTGGCCGCCCTGGAGCGACTCATGATTCGATTCTTGATTGCCGTTGCTGTCTTCACTCGCCCGAGCTTCCTTTATTCCGAAAGAAACTTCGAGAACTCCGTCCCCGCGAGAGCCCGGCGGATCTCGTCATAGTTCTCGATCATCTCCGCGGGCGATTCTGACTCCGTTTTCTTGAACTCGGATGTGAGACCCGCTGCGACTTCGATGTTCAGGAACTCCAGAACCCGTCTCGCGCTCGCCGCTTCATCGCCGAGGAACGACTCGTATTGAATCTCGAGCGCGTCCAGAGCGCTATGCCGGCGCCGGTGGCGGTGCAGCGCCCTGCGAGAGGCGCGTAGCCGGCTCACGATCTGATCAGGATCGAGCCGGACCTTCGAAAACTCAATCTCCGCTCTCGAATGCGAAGTCACAGCGCCGGAACGTCTGAGCTGCAATGCCACCTGGTGTATCAAGCTGTTGTCCCTGACAATGTGCACGACTTTCACATCATGCGTCCGAAACCACTCGAGTACGTAAGGCTGCCGGACGGCTGTGCTCCACTTCAGTAGAAAGCCTGCTGCCTCGGCGCCCGGGAACCTCCGATAGAAATCCGTCAGATAGCTCGACAGGACACGCTTGCGGCCGATGAATCGCGGCACGCGGCTCAGATTCTGCTTGGCGAGATAGGTATTCAGACAGTACTCGGTCTCGCCCCCGCCCCAGAATATGTCCCAAACGCAGGTCACGGCCGGATGGCTGTTGATCAGGCTTTGCAGGTAGTGCGAACCTGTCCGTGGCGCCCCGTACACTATGAATTTCTGCATGGCAACGTACTGCGAAGCCCAAGAAAAGCGACCAAGAATTCTCGCACGCATATCGCAAGATCGGTAGCAAGAACTCCCGGTTTTGACAGTTCCCCAGACTATCTACTGTCCCAACAACATGCTTGACAGTACTATCCTGACTACGACCTAAGAGCAATGGCGATGAAAGGCGTGCTGAAATCAGCGATAGTGGGAACTCCGCTGGAGTCGTTCGTGCGGGCCCTCAGATCCCGAATTCGTTACTACGCCGCCCCGCGGCACGTGCGGATGAATCGGATGTATAACGCGCAGACCGTTGCCGTCATGTCGCGTATTCTTCGCCCGAATTCGCATTGCATCGATGTCGGTTGCAGTCGGGGCACAGTGTTGAAGGAGATCATGAGAATCGCGCCGGGCGGCTCGCATTTCGCTTTCGAGCCGTTACCGCAGTATGCAGCGCAACTCAGAAAGGACTATCCAGGCGTATCGATTCATGAGCTCGCACTGAGTGACACGGCAGGCACAGCGAGATTCAACTTTGTCACGGAATACCCAGGTCGTAGCGGGCTGCGCAAGAGAACCTATCCCTCCGACTCCGTAGACATTCAAGAAATCACGGTCAGGACAGAGAGACTGGACAATGTCATTCCGCAGGATCGCGAGATCGCCTTCATGAAGATCGATGTGGAAGGCGCAGAATACCAGGTAGTAGCGGGCGGCCTGGATACGATCCGGCGAGACAAGCCTTTTATAGTCTTCGAACATGGCATCGGTGGGTCAGATCATTACGGGACGTCTCCCGAGATGATGTACGACATACTGCGTAGCGCGGACCTTCAGATCTCGATCATGGCCGACTGGTTGGCTGGTCGACCGGCACTCAGCAGGCAGGCATTCGTCCGACAGTATTCAAAGGGACCGAATTGGTACTTTCTTGCACATAGGTGACGCATCGGTGCAGAAACTCAGCGCCCTTTGCTCACAGGGACCGCCAAAAGGTCGATAACCCTTATCCAACTCATCGGCGATCCTCTCGTAACTTCGATAACGCTCGACCCATAGACGACCACGCTCTCCCATCACCGCACGTTCATTGTCCGACAGCTTCGCCAGGGCCGCCACGCCCCCGGCGAACTCCTCTGCACTCCATGGCACGCAGACGCCGGCCCCGCTGCTACGGATAATCTCGCTTTGCTCGGGGTGTTCATTGGCGACCACGGGTAGGCCGAGGGCCATATATTCGATGATTTTCGTCGGCGACGTCGACAGTAGAACGGGTGTTGGATAGAAGGGGGACACGGCGATATCGATGGTCGATATTCTCTCCAGTGCCTCCGCGCGCGGAAGCAGCCCGGTAATCGTAACCTGCTGCTTCAGCTGTCTTCCCCGAGCTTCTATTGCCTCACGATCCGCGATGCCATCTCCGTCACCGACTATCAGCAATGCTGCCGCGATGCCGAAATCTCGCTGCAGCATCGGACGGCGCATCAGACCAGCTTCCCTTGCCCAATGCTGATGGGCCTCCGGCAGCGGGAACGAAAGCCAGTAGTAGAATCTGAGCCCCTTGATCCTCGCGACCAGGAGTCCCAGGGCTGCGGTCACGAACTTGTCCTTGACCTGGATACATTCGTAGCTGCGACTGCTGGCCCGCCATAAGCTCCGCGCTTCGTGCATGAAGGCCGGGGACGCCCGCCCGATCTTGCCGAGGAAACCGCCGGCCGATGTTGTGCGCCCGACAAGCACTCGTCCGTGCTCTGCCAACGAGACGGTACCGAAGGTGCTATCGGCGGCCGCTTGCATTACGAAGTCGATCCGTAGCCTCTCCGGGCTACGCCGCGGACGTTATGACAGTACGATATAACTGCTCGATCCGCAAAACCTGAGCCGCAAGAGAATGTTTCTGTACATCGGCTAGGGCCTGCTCGGCCAACCGCGGTCCGAACGTACGGTCGGCCACGAGCTGCTCGATCAGTTCTTTCAGCACCTCGTCGTCGCCGGGATCGAACAGCAAGCCGTTCCGCCCATGCTCGATAACGTCGGGTACGCCTCCGACCCGCGTAACGATCACCGGCGTCCCCGATGCCATGGCCTCGAGCATGACCGTGGGCGTGCCCTCCGCGAAGCTCGGCAGGACGAACGCATCGGCGGCACAGTACAGATCTGCGAGCGCGCCATGCTCCACCGCGCCCAGCCAGTGTATGCGGCCTGCGAAAGGATGCGTGCCGGCCACGCCGCGCAACTCGGATTCCGACGGCCCGATTCCTGCAAGGAACACCTCCAGAGGCATCCGGTGATCCAGCTTCGCGAGCGCATCGAACAGAACAGTGATGCCCTTGCGGCGCTCCAGAGTCCCGACGAACAGCAAGGCAAAGCTGTCCTCGGCGAATCCGAGCTTCCGCTTGAGCTCCCGGCGCTCCTCGATCCCGCGAGGCCTGAACAGATCACCGTTGAACCCGACATTGATGACCTCGACGCGACTGTCGCTCACGCCGAGACCGTCGATCGCGATATCGGCAAGTTCGCGGCTGACGGCGATTACACGGGCGGCGCGGAGCAATGACCTTTTCACGACCCAGCGTGCAAATCCGGCGTCGGGCAATTCGTGCAGCTCCCCTCTATGAACCGTCACAACGTACGGCCGGTCGCGCCGCATCAACACCGGTAGAGCCGATATCAAGTGTGGCGCAGCTGGAAAGTGCAGGTGAACGACGTCGTGACGAGCCGTAAGTCTCGAGCAGGCATCGAGGAAGTGTCTGCAGTACTTGTTCAGCCGTCCCCAGAACGAACTGGGCTTGCGATCCGTTGCCAGCAAATCGACGATAACGCCGCGCTTGCGCAGCTCCTCGACCTGGTCGTGTACGTAGATGCCGTAGCCCGGGTCGGCGGCGTGCGGGTACATATTCGACACCATGAGCACGCGAAGCGGCCCGTTGCCGCGCTGCAGCGAATCCTTTGCCATCAGACCTTCCCTTCCTTCGGATGCGCGATTGTCAATCGTTTCGGGCGCCCGTTGCCAGGTAGCCGGGTACCAGCCATTGGAGCGGGGCAGCCCGGATTTAGTTAAAACGATATGTCCGTCACAATACGCGCCACAGGAGCGTATTGAGACTACTGTCCTATGCGATAAGCCAGGTAATCGCCATAAGTTGATGAATAGATTCATGAACTGGCATTGAGACGATCACTCGCTACGTGTAGTATTCAAAGTTCGAACACGACCAGGAGCGCCAAGAACAGCAACGCGATCCAAAGCAGCGCTTTCGCGGCTCGGGTCGACGGTCGTTTTATCAGGAAGAAGAAATGAAATTGTCCGGTTCATCACTGGGGGGGCAGACCAGCGGATGGTTCGCCCTGGTGAGTTCTCTCGTGCCGCCGATCGTTGCGGTCACGACGTTGTTTCTGCTCAAGTGGGTCCTCGGCGTAACCACCGACGAGCCGTACGCCGTCCTGGCGGTGATCACTTTTCTCATCACGGTTTTCATCTACCGGGAAGTCGCTTCCGTTTCCGGGACGGTGGCCCGCAGGCCGAGGGACTTCCTTCAGCGATCGATCGGCGCATGGGCAATCGTCGTCGCGATCCTTGCGACGCTCGGCTTCGCGCTACAGGCGGGCGAGATCTATTCACGCCGCGTCCTGCTGACCTGGGCGGCCGTAACGCCTCTTCTTGTTGCTATCGTTCAGTACTTCGCCTTCATTGCGGCTATTCATCACCGAGGCTACAAGCGCACTGCCGTCATCGCCGGCATCAGCGATCTCAGCCGCAGGCTCGCGCACACGATCGGCGAGCATCCCGCCCTCGGCTTGCAGATCGAAGGCTGGTTCGAGGACCGGAGCGAGGACCGCACCGGCCCGCTGAACGACGGCGAGCTCCTCGGCAAGCTCTCCGACCTGCCGGACTACGTCAGGCAGCACTCGATCGACCTGATATACATCGCGCTGCCGATCAAGCACGAGGAGCGAACCAAGAAGCTGCTGGACGAGCTGCACGACACCACGGCATCCATCTACTTCGTGCCCGACATCTTCGTGTTCGACCTGATCCAGTCACGGGTCGACCTGCTGAACGGCATACCGGTGCTCGCTCTCTGCGAAACGCCTTTCGTCGGCATCAACGGTCTCGTCAAGCGTGTCAGCGATTTGACCATTGCCTTTGCCCTGCTCGTCCTGCTATCGCCCGTGATGCTGGCCGTTGCCATTGGCGTCGCAACCACAACGCCCGGGTCCGTCATATTCAAGCAGCAACGCTACGGCCTGGATGGCAGGAAGATCGTCGTCTACAAGTTCCGCAGCATGGTGAGCTCCGACGATGCCGACGATGTGCCGCAGGCCCGGCAAGACGACGACCGCGCGACACCGTTCGGACGCTTCATCCGCCGGTATTCGCTGGACGAGCTGCCACAGCTGATCAACGTGCTGCAAGGACGAATGAGCCTGGTCGGCCCGCGTCCTCATGCGGTCGCACACAACGAAGAGTACCGGCGCCTGATCAAGGGATACATGATCCGCCACAAGGTTGCGCCAGGCATCACGGGCCTCGCGCAGGTTCGGGGTCACCGGGGCGAAACGCGAACCGTCGAGCAGATGCGGGCTCGAATCGAAAGCGACCTGGAATACCTGCGCCGCTGGTCCCTGGGTCTCGACATCAAGATTCTGTGGCAGACGGCGAT
>DATKEJ010000530.1:0-2906 GCA_035512315.1 Rhodothermales bacterium
GACCGCACGAATTCGCTGACGGCGCCGCCGTACGCGTTCCGCGTGACGGACTTTGGCGTCGCGTCCGCTGCCAGTGAGCTCCATCTTCTCGATGATTTCGATCAGCTCGCTGTCATGCTCCGCGAGCTCCTCGAGGGAGTCAACTATCAAGCGAGCTCAGCCGAGGACCGGTTCATCTTCGACTGGCTCAACGACGATCTCCTCGGCAAGACCCTTCTCGAGCGCGACAGTACCCACGAGGTACGCGCGAGAGATCCGGTCGCCCTCTACCGCTCCCTGCAGGACGTGCGCGGATCGTATCGCTCCAAGGGAGTCGGCCAAACGCGGAAGACGCTTGCGACCCCTTTCGATTACTTGAGCTGTGAGCAATTGGGTGAGTCGCATGCTCTGCTGAAGGAGCTGTATTCGGACAAGATGCTAGGTCTCCCCGCGCTCGAAGACCGCAACAATCTTGTCGTCACCGGTCCGCGCGGTTGCGGGAAGACGACCGTGTTCCGCAGCTTGAGCCTTCGGCACCGCCACTACACCGATGACGACGTTCCGACGTCACTCCGTTATCTCGGCGTGTACTATCGTTGCGATGACCTCTACTTCACGTTTCCGCGGTACAAGGTTCCGGAACAGGAAGAGGGTCTTGATATCCCAATCCACTTCCTGACCGCCACACTGATTCGGGAATCGCTAGAGGTGCTTGCACTCTGGTTTTCTCGACGGTTCCCCGACGAATGGGCCACCGTGGAATCGGCCGCTGCCGCTGCTTTGTGGGAAGCGCTGGGGCTCGCCAAGCCCAATCATCCGGCCGCCAATACGTTCGAGTCTCTTCGGCGGGCGTTGGAGGTTGAACGAACACGGGCCGCCCGCAAGCAGCGCTTCATTGGAGACCCGACGCACCCATTCCGAGAATACTTCGGCCCCGAAGTCCTGCCTCGCATTTGTGAGATTCTGGCGAAGCACTTCTCGGGGCTTCACGATCGCCCCATCTTCTTCTTCATCGACGACTATTCGAATCCGAAGGTCAATCTGGCCCTCCAGAAGAGCCTGAATCGACTAGTCATGCAGCGCAGCGCGGCGTGCTTCTTCAAGCTCGCCACGGAAAGCCCTTCTTCGTTCTCGCGAGACGATATCGACGGGAAATCCTATGTGGAAAGCCGTGAATTTAGGATGCTCAACCTGGGTATCGACTTCATCCACGCAGAACGAGACGACAAGCTTCGGTTCGTAGATGACGTGTTCGGTCGGCGCTTCGAATACACCGAAGGCTATCCGGTTCAAACGCTAGAAGCGCTCATTGGAACGGACGGAGCCGAAACATCCCAAAACGAGGTCGCGCGCGCCATTCGCCAGAAGAGTTATCCGGTTATCTGGGGTCGCCACGCACTCGCAGAGCTCTGCAGCGGCGACGTCCACTTCGTCATTGAGTTGGTCGGTAAGATGGTTACCCGTGCAGGTGGCCCTGACGCATTGAAGTCTGAGGCCGTGCCCTCAATTTCCGGATCAGTGCAGAACAAGACCATACGCGAAGAGGCGGGGAACTTTCTCCGCAACTTGCGGGCACTCCCGACTGGGCCCGCGTTGGTGGAGGTGGTTCAGGCATTTGGTGCCATTGCCGGTTCGTATCTCCGGCACCGCGACTCGAAGAACGAGGAAGCGGCCCCACCTCACCAGGCCAGTCGCATCGAACCTTACGATGATCCGCATCTGACTGGAGCCGCCAAACAGGTTTACGACGACTTGCTGCGGTATTCGGTATTCATCGAGGATGTTCGCGGGAAGAGCAGGCGAGGGAGCTTTGTCCCTCGCTTGTACTTGCGGCGATTCCTGCTCCCGTTTTTTAATCTCACCTTCAGCAAGCGCGATTCGATCGAACTGAGCGTAGACGAGTTCCGCGAACTGCTCCTTTCTCCCAACACGTTCAGCGACCGCAAACGTCTCAAGGAGCGCGCAGACGATTCTGTACCGGAATCTCCCCGGCCAGATACACAGATGCCGCTTTTCTTGGAGCCAGGTGCCAAGGACGACGGGGAGAAGGAATGACGAGACTCCTTCGCCTCGACGAGCAATTGGGAGCCAGAGCCTGGCCGGTGCTGGCTACGCCAGCGTCACTTCCGCTGGCCCCAGGGGACACGCTCATCACATGCGCCGGGTTCGAGGATCGGTCGACAGAGGTGTTGCGCCTCGCCGCGGCGGCAGGGACGAGCGGGGTCGACGTTGTCAGCGTTCAATACTCTCCGCGCCTCGCTGAGAATCGGGAATCGATGGTCGCGGCACTTTGCGATCGCATGGGGACTCGCCCAGAAGTTGTTCAATACGATCGCGAGGATCCTCAGGGTGCTGCTGACGCGATTTTTCGGAGAGTGCGCGGGTCTTCTCGCATCTACATCGACATCTCCGGCATGTCGCGCCTACTCGTCGTTCAGCTCGTGTCGGAGGGCCTGAGAGTGGCGCTCGGTTCTCGCCTGTCTATCGCGTACACCGAGGCGTTGGAGTACCCGCCGACCAGAGCCGAGGTCGACGCCCGCCTCGCTAGCGATGAAGATCCGCTGGGGATCATGATGTTCCTCTCGGCGGGCGTATTTGGGTTGACCATCGTGCCAGAGCTCTCGAGTGTTGCGCAGCAGGGACAGCCCCTCCGAGTCGTTGCGTTTCCATCCTGGAACACCACGCAGATGGCAGCGGTTTGCTCGGAGTTGCAGGCGTCCTCGTTCACGATCGTCCATGGGAGGCCTCCACTGAGCGAGAATGCTTGGCGCACCGAGGCCATCCGGACATTGAATCGCGTCGAGGCGCTAACGAATCCAGAGCATCAGCACGCGAGCACGTTGGACTATCGCGAAACCCTTCGCATCCTGCTTAACGTTTACGCCGAGCACGGCCAACAAGAGAAGCTGGTTGTCATTCCAACTGGC
>DATKEJ010000531.1:0-3812 GCA_035512315.1 Rhodothermales bacterium
CCGAAGCTCCGGAGGGTCGTCCGTCCGGACCGCTCCGCCTGCAACATCCTGCAGCGGCTCCCATCGGGGATTCGCTGCGATGAATGACTCGAGACGCTCGTTGAAATCGAGAACTCTGGGATTGAACTGGTAATAGCTCGATGACACGAAGGCGGGCAGGTCATCATCGAACCAGTACGCAGCATCCCCCTTTCGACCGGCCATCAGGATGCCCGAGCGATCCTTGAGTCCGATTCCGATGACCTTCGAGGCGGGAGTTCTCTCCTGGAGGCGGTCACCCAGAGAGTCGGTTCCGAGCAGCACGGGTGAATAGGCGCCGGCACTTCCCGCAGTTCCACGGGCTCGCGCATCATCGACGCAATAGACGGTGCGATCGTTCTCGTCGTCGAACCATTCGTTGGCGATGATTCCATGCTCGGAAGGGAGACGACCCGTCCCGATGGTTGCGTGACCGGGACAGGTGTAAGTCGTGGCGAAGGGATACCAGGCCTGCGGGTAGTAGGCCCCTTCGGTCATCAGCTGCCGGAAACCTCCCGGAACGAAATGGGGGGCGAACCGCTCGATGTACTCCTGAGGGAACTGGTCGATCACCAAGACCACGATCAGATCCGGCGGGGCGGCAGAGAGGGGTGCGGCGAGGAAAAGGAGGGCGATCAGAAGGCGGCGCATGCTCGAAGTCTATCGCGCTCACCAAATCCGGAGAAAAGAAAAGGCCGCTCCCGAAGGAGCGGCCTCGATGAAACCGTTGTGAATGGATCAGAAGCGAAGCTTGACCGCCGCCTGGTACTGACGCGGCGGGGAGTTGAAGTCCAGGGCGTTCTCGACGCCGAAGTTGTTGTTCCGGGTGATCTGGAAGCGACCACCCGACATCCGCATCGTGAACTCGTTCTGATTGAAGCTGGTGATGAAGGTGTTCGTCTCGTTCAGCACGTTGAAGATCTCGGCAATGAGCTCGAGCTCGAGCCCGGCGGGGAGGCCGAATCTCTTGGCCACGCGCATGTCCAGGTTCATGAAGTCAGGCTGATTCTCGGTGTTGCGTCCGAGAATGCGTGCACCCCGTGCCGCGAGAAATGCTTCGAACTCGTTCGGAGTCGAGTTGTGCGCCTCGGTCAGGTCGATGACATTTCCGTTGCCATCGACGAAGACCGAAACGTTCACACCCATGCGGGGGATGCCCGTCAGAGTTCCGGCTCCGCCGCTGTAGAAGATGTTGTGCGTCCACGGCTGTCCGGTTCTCCAGTTGAAGATGCCGGAGACGAAGAAGCCGTACGGTAGCTCGTAGGTCGCGCTGGCCACGACCTTGTGCGTCGTGTCGTAGTCGGCCGGTCCCTCGCTGACTTCCGAATTGTAAGGATCCCAGGAGAACGAGGTCGACGTGGATCGCGAGTTCGAATCCTGATCAATCGCTTCCGACCAGGTGTAGTGCGCGAGCCAAGTGAGATTGCTTTCGCCGAGCGCGATCTTGCGGAGCCCGACGGTGGCTGATTTGTACTCCCCCTCGGCGTCGGTCACGTGCTTCCGGACGTTCGCGAAGTTGGGATAAGGACGGCCCGGGCCGGAAGTGGTGTACTCGATCAAGTCGCCGTAGACGCGTCCGGTCGGGATCGCGTTGACGTTGACGAAGCGCTGCTGCTTCGAGTGCTCCGCAAGAACCCCCTCGATCTCGAAGCTGTAGCCGGCTCCGAGCTGCCGCTCATATCCGAGGCTGCCGCGGATTGACTCCTGGGCCTCGAGATCCGGGTCGACGATGGCGATGTCGAGCGTGGCGCTCGGATCGAAACCGGCGAGCTCCTGCGGAGTGAGCAGGTTGGGGAACGTCGGGCATGTGACCTGCGAGCAGGTGAATGTCCAGTTGTTGAACAGCCCGCCGATATGCTGCACGGGCTGCGCATAGAGAATCGCGGGAATGAAGTTGTAGTACTGGCCGACGCCGCCACGGATCACCGAGCGCCCGTCGCCGCCGAGGTCGTACGCGAAACCGACGCGGGGAGCGAAGTTGTCGTTGTCGGAGTTGAAGTCGTCGTCAAACTCGGGATTGGTGCTTTCGTAGATGTTGCGGACGGGAAGGGGCGTCGACTGTCCATCCCACCGCACGCCGTAATCGACTGTCAGCTTCGAAGTCGGGCGCCAGCTGTCCATGATGAAAAGGCCGTACTGATCGAAGTCGAATGCGGTGGTGGCGCTCAGCCCGAAGCCCTGCTCGAAGCGGGACGGCGTTCCGGCCAGAAACTGCGCCGGCGTGCTGAACTGAAAGTCGCCGTTGAGGTCACGGACGAAGAGGTTCGCGATGTCGACGGTCATGTAATTGAAGCCGGTCTTGACGTGATGATCTCCGACGATCCAGGAAAGGGTGTCCTTGACCTCGAACTTTTCCTCATCGGTTCCGTTCGGGAGGAAGTCGCGCTGCCCGAAGAATACGTTGCCGTTCTGGAGACCGCCGATGGAGATCTGCGGAAAGCTGGTGGTCAGCGCGTGGATGGGACGTTCCTCCAGCGAGTACTGGAAGAGTGCGAAGTTGTACATCGATGGCGAGAAGATCGAGTCGAGCTGGCCCACATAGCTGTTGACCGTGTTGTACTCGTCGCCCTGGTTGGAAAGTGTTCCCGAGCTCTCGGACGGGAAATTGTTGTAATCCGAAAGGTTCCAGCGAAGGCTGAAGTGGTTGTTGTTTGCGATGTTCCAGTCGACCTTGGCCAGCCAGGTCTCCTGGTTATCGCGGGTGTCATAGGCAAACTGCCGGTCGAGGGGTCCACCCGTCAGCGACTCGAGCCGGGCGACGATGTCATTCCGGGTCGCGGCGGGAAGCGCCGCGAACTGAGAGCTGGTCCGGAAGTCGAAGATGTTGAAAGGCTCTTCGATTTTCTGGAAATCGCCGTTCACGAAATAGAAAAGGCGATCGCGAACGACTGGTCCGCCCGCCGCGAAACCGTACTGGTCGGCGTTTCTCGCTTCGAAAAATTCGTTGACGCCGGAAGGAAGATCCCGTTCATCCGCCCATTCTTCGTCGCGGTGGTAGTAGAACAGCTCGCCTTTGACGTCATTGGTACCGCTCTTGGTGATGGCGTTCATCGTCCCGCCGCCACCGCGCGAGTACTCGACGCTGTAGGAAGAACGAATGACCTGGAACTCCTTGATGGCCGCCTGAGAAAAAACGTAAGGAGCTTCGGTACCGCCCCGCTCCTCTCCGAAAAAGTCGGAGTTCGCGTTGGCGCCATCGATGTTGTAATCGGTGGACATGCCGCGCGCGCCGTTCAAGGAAACACGACCTCCGAATGAGGTCGAGACGCCCGGGGTGAGGAGGACCAGATCCTTGAAGTCGCGTCCCAGGAGCGGAAGGTTGGAGATCTCATCCTCGGTCACGGCGGTGGTCGAGCCCGACTCCGTCGTGTCGATCAGCGGCGCTTCCGCGGTGACTGTGATTTCTTCGGCGATCTGAGGGCTGAGATTGAAACGAACGTTCGCGGCCTGGCCCAGCAGGACGCGAACATTCTCGCGCCGGGCCGCCCCGAGTCCGGCCAACTCGGCCTGGACCGTGTAAATGCCCGGTGGAAGCAGGGCCACGGTGTACTGACCCTCTGATGTGGTAACCGTCGTCCGCACGAGCCCGGTCTGGGTGTTCGTGGCTGTGACTGTGACTCCGGGCAACACCGCTCCGGTGTTGTCGGCGACTGTACCGTTGATCTCGCCCGTGGTGGACGTCGTCTGAGCAAACGCCATTCCCGTGGCGAGAATCAGGCACAGGATCGCCTGAAAAATGTTGCGGGACATAAACCCTCCTATCTGATTGGACCGTGCCTGATCGGGCTCCGGCT
>DATKEJ010000532.1:0-6456 GCA_035512315.1 Rhodothermales bacterium
AAGGCTACATGTTGACCTACGGCCTTGACACGATGCCGGCGCCGAAGGAGTTTGAAGGGCTTTGCGAACACTGGCGCCCCTATCGCTCCGTGGCAAGCTGGTACATGTGGCGCGCCGTCGACAACCTTCTTTAGTCTGCAAGCCTAACAAGTCTACAAGCCTAACAAGGCTGCAAGGCTTCCAGTTCGATCGACGTCGTGAACGCGTTCGCATGGGCCCGAAATCGCTCACCGGGGCTCCCGACGCCAAGACTCGTTGGACTCATAGACTGGAAAACCTGCAAAACTCGTAGCTTACGGGCTTGCAGACCTGCAGACTCCTCGTCGCTCGAGGCAGTTCGGTGCCGTCCTCGAGAACGTACTCGCTCGCTAGGGGCAAGCTTGCAGACTCGCAGACTTGAAGACTCGAAGACTTGAAGTCTTACCGCCAGTTACCAAGGGATCGTGCAGCACGAACTGAATAGAGACCAACTTCGACCTTGGCAGCGCCGGCTCCACACGGTGATTTTCGAGGCGGACACCCCGCTGGGAAAATTCTTCGACCTCGCGCTTATCCTGGTTATCATCGCCAGCGTCCTCGTCGTGATGCTCGACAGCGTGTCCTCCATCCACGCTGAGTACGGCCGGCAGCTCTATGCGCTTGAGTGGGTTTTTACGATCGCTTTCACGATCGAGTACGTCCTCCGACTTGCGTGCGTCGGTCGTCCGTCCGCCTATGCTCGAAGCTTCTTCGGGATTGTCGACCTACTGGCCGTACTTCCGACGTACATCAGTATCATCATTCCGGGCAGTCAATACCTGCTCGTCATCCGCCTGCTTCGCGTCCTGAGAATCTTCCGAATATTGAAAATCGTCCGGTTCGTTAAGGAGACTGCGCAGCTTCAGAAAGCACTGATGGCAAGCCGGCGGAAGATCTTCGTTTTCCTGTTCATCGTGATGACGATCGTCGTCATTCTGGGCTCGCTCATGTACGTAATCGAGGATCACGAGAACGGATTTACGTCCATCCCTGCGTGCGTGTATTGGGCGATCGTTACGCTGACGACCGTAGGCTACGGGGACATCATTCCGCAGACCCCTCTGGGACAGGCGGTCGCGTCGGTCATCATGATCCTGGGTTATAGCATCATCGCCGTACCGACCGGAATCGTGTCGGTCGAGATGGCCCAGGTCCAGAAGGCCGGAAGCATCACGACGCAGGGATGTCCACACTGCCTGCGAGAGGGCCATGCCGCCGACGCGAGTTACTGCAAGTACTGCGGCCAACCTCTCTAAAGACGTCGAACGTCAAACGTCGAACGTCGAACGTCAAACGTCAAACGTCGAACGTCGAACGTCGAATGTCGAACGTCGAACGTCGAACGTCAACCGTCAACCGTCGAACGTCAACCGTCGAGTCTGCAAGACTACAAGGCTACAAGTCCGCAAGTCTCGACGTTCGACATCCGACATCCGACGTTTTGGGTATTACCTTTTGTCTCGTCTCTACATAACTTGCGGCATGATGTGGCGTCTTCTTGGCAGGGCCGACCCGGATCGACTCGTCGACGCGCGCCTCCAACTGCATTGGGCGGCGCAGATCGTCGCGTCGGTCAGCTACAGTTTCGTGGACGAAATGCCCGCGTGGGGGCATCTGAGCCTTTCGTTCGAGGACGGCCGCATGATCAGCCAGCCGGCATCCCGCGACCCATCGTTTCGAGCAGCACTCGACCCTGCGACGCTGGAAATCGTTTTATTCGATGCCGACGGGGAGATCCTCGACTCCGCAACCGTGAACAACCGAACGCTCGACGAGGGGTACGCGTGGCTAACCGCGGCGATCACCCGCTATCTGGGTGAGCCGGTGAAGCTGACCCGGCCGAATCACGACCTCCCCAGCCATCCTATTGGCGCCCGGGGGCGTTTTGCGCTCCGACCCGGCAAGCACTTCCACGAGGTCGGCTCATGGTATCACAATGCCAAAATGGTCATCGGGCGCACTGTGGCCGGACTCGACCACGCGTCGCCGATCCGCTGCTGGCCGCACCACTTTGACATCGCGAGCCTCGTGACCCTCGATCCCGATATGGATCCCGAAATTGCGCCGAGCATCGGAGTCGGGCTGTCGCCTGGAGACGCAGTGAACGATCAACCGTACTTCTACTGCACCCCGTGGCCGTACCTGGGCGCGGTGACACTCCCCCCGCTCGCCTCGGGTGGGGTCTGGCATAACCTCGGATGGACAGGCGCCCTGCTCAAGGGAGACCAAGTCGTCGAGCATGGCACGGCGGACACGCAACTGAAGGCCGTGGAGGCCTTTCTTCACAGCGCCGTCGAAGCCTGCCGCGAACTGCTCAAGAGAACCACGTAGGTATTGCAGCCAGATCGAGGACGAAGGCTGAACGAACGCTGAACGATAAACGAGAAACGCTGAACAAACGCTAAACGATAAACGAGAAACGCTAAACGAACGCTGAACGATAAACGAGAAACGCTGAACAAACGCTAAACGATAAACGAGAAACGCTGAACGAACGGCTAAACGATAAACGAGAAACGCTGAACGAACGGCTAAACGATAAACGAGAAACGCTGAACACCTCTGCATCAATATGTCTCGGCCGCCCTTGACCACCCCCGGCTGAGCGCATCCTTGGAGTTCGCGTCGGAGAAGAAAGCGGTCGCGCTCAGCCGCCCCCTCGGGGAGGGGGACCATGTCCGGAGGCGGGGGCACTACAGCCGGGCGACGCTTACAGCCACCTTCCCGACGAGCCGCATCACACCGTACAGGAAGTAGGTCGATCGCCGGGGCTCGATCATGCCGGCCGGTCGCGAGTTCTCCAGATCCGGATCCCGCACCATCCGAATGAAATCGGTCACGAGTTCCTCACCTCCGGCTATGACAATAACCTCCTGCTGCGTTCGGCAGCTCAGATAATCGAAATTTGATGATCCGACGACGAGCGTCTCATCGTCGACCAGCATGGCCTTAAGGTGTGTCATTTCAGGCAAGTAGAATCGCAGGCTGATGCCTGATCGGGCCGCCTCCCACTCCGTGTATCGCTGCACCGTCTTTCGATTGTTCAGATCGGGCGTGAGCACCGTCACTTCGACGCCGCGGTCCACCGCCTCCCGGAGGTGCTGGTAAAACGGAAACGACAAGTAAGGGCTCTCAATGAAAATCGATCGACGGGCGCGCCCGATCAGGTCGAAAAGTCGCTGAAACGTCTCGTCGTTCGACCTGCCGTCCACGAGGTAAATGTCGAGCCCCTCGAAATGGCCCGCGGAGAATCGGTCTTTTCCGTTCCAGGTGGTCTCAAAATCCGATCGCATGAACGTCGCGACGCCGGCATCCTCAATTCGCACCATCATGTCGTGCCACCTGAAGTTGTGGTCGCTGAAGTTGATGCCCCCGATGTACGTGACGCGATCGTCGACCAGAATTATTTTCTTGTGATTCCTCTTGGTGATCTTCCGAAAGAGGAATCCGAATGGATTTACGAAACGGACGTCGACGCCCGCGCGCCTGTTTTCCTCGATCATCTCCCGGGTGGCGCGAATCTCCGAGCGGTGGCCAGGATCTCGCCGGCTCGACAGGGAATGGACCGAGCGGTCTGAGATGAAATGTTTCGTGAAGGAATCGACGATGATCCGGCGATCCGCCGCGGAGGACGCTCGCATCGCTTCGGAAAGCGCCTGACCCGTCCGGTCGCCCTCGAAAGACAGCGTTTGGACGAGGACCGATTGGGATGCAGATCGGATGTCGGCCTCCAGCGAGTTCCAAAAATCGGCCGATCCGACCAGCAGTGTGGTTTTCATGCGTAATCGATACGTGGGGCCGCCCCCTTTTTTACATTCGCAATGCAACATGCAAGATGTGCCGCCGCGCAGGCCAAAGATCCTAAAATCCACTCATGTCTGAAAGCGACTCGTTCGACGCCGTAATCATCGGCAGCGGATTTGGGGGCTCGATGGTAGCGCGCAGGTTCGTGGAGTCCGGTTGGCGGGTCGCCATGGTCGAGCGCGGTGACTGGGTCCAGCGCGGAGAACACAACTGGGGCCCACGGGGCTCGTTGATGTTGACCGACCACTATTCGATGGATGCGCCTTTTCTCGTCCACCAAACCGAGGGTACGGGTGAATCAGGACAGTATGAGTGCGTCGGCGGGCCATCGGTGTTCTATGGCGGCGTATCGATGCGGTTTCGGACGGGCGATTTCCACCCGCAGACAGAGATCATCGGCGAGTCAAAGGCGGTCTGGCCGATCGAGTATGACGATCTGGAGCCCTACTACGGCCGTGCCGAACGCATTCTCGACGTATCGGGCGACGCCGGCACGGATCCGACCGAGCCGCCCCGAAGAGATCCCTACCCACAGCCCCTCCCAAAACTATCCGAAACGTCGAGACGGATCGGCGCGGCGGCTGAGGCCCTCGGCCTCTCGCCGTTCCGCCTTCCCCTCGCAATCAATTACCGCAACAGACCGGGACGCACCACCTGCATCGCCTGCACGACCTGCGATACGTTTGCATGCGCCATCAAGGCAAAGAACGATCTTGCCACGGTGGTAATCCCCGGCCTGGTAGCAAAAGGAATGAAGCTGTTCACCGGAACCATGGCCACGCGCCTCGCTCGTCACAGCGGACGAATCGAAAGACTGGAGTGCATCGACCGTGCAACCGGACGTCGATTCGACTTGCGTGCCGGCCTGTTCGTGCTGTCGGCCGGCGCACTCTCCTCCCCCCACCTGCTGCTCGCGTCGGGACTCGAAAACGCGAATCCGGCAGGGCACGCAATCGGCCGATATTTGATGCGGCATTGTAATGCCATCGCATACGGTATCTTCCCCGGGATACCCGACCCGCTGGAAGAGTTTCACAAACAGCTCGGCATCCACGATTTCTACAACGGCCATCCGTCCATCGACCGGCCTCGAGGAAAACTCGGAACGATGCAGCAGATACAGACCCCGCCCGCCTCGCTGGTCGAAGCGATGGTCCCGAAGCCGTTCGGTAAGATCCTCGCCAGAGGCGTAAAGCACCTTACCGGACTGCTCATCATTGCCGAAGACCAACCGCTCGCGGAAAATCGTGTGCGGCTGGATGCGGGAAGGAGAGATGCTTTCGGCATGCCCGCGATGGTCGTCGAGTCACGCTACTCCAACCGGGACCTGGCGGCAAGATCGGCTCTCGTCCGACAGGCTAAACGCATCCTCAGGAAAGCCGGCGCGCCAGTCAGCTACGTACACAAGATCAAGACCTTCTCGCACGCGGTAGGCTCGGTCAGAATGGGCGACGACCCCGACTCGGCGCCGCTCGATCGGTACTGCGCGTTCCGCGGCGTCGACAATCTGTTCGTCGTCGACGGAAGTTTCATGCCCACGTCGGCAGGCATCAACCCCAGCCTGACGATTGCCGCGAATGCCCTCCGGGTCGCGGATTACATCGTGGGGCGGCCTGATCATGAGAACCGGATCCCGGGTCAAGCCCGGGATGACGACGCCACAGGTCGAGCCCGGGATGACGACGCCCGGACGGAATGACGTGAGTATGGCGACACCCTCCATTGCCTTCCTCGGCTGCGGCGCAATTGCCGAAAAGCACAGTAAGACACTGCGAAAAGTGGCTCCGCAGGTTATGCGCTACTACGCCAGCCGCAATCCGGACAAGGCTGAGCGCTTCAATCGCGACCTCGCCGGGAGCGGCACCTTCAGCTCCTACAGAGCAGCCATTGAAAGTGCGGACATCGACGCCGTGTTCATCTGCACGCCGCCTGACCTTCACCTCCCCCTCGCGGTCACCGCGTTCGAATCGGCAAAGAACGTCATCGTCGAGAAACCGCCAGTCCTCACACTTGCGGACATGGACATTGCCATCGAATCTGCCCGCAAGGCCGGAAGAATGCTGATGGTTGCGGAAAATTATTTCTACCGGCCGCTCGCCCGAGTCATTCGCAAACTGCTGGCCGACGACGTCGTCGGAGATCCCCTTCTGATCCAGATCAACGCCCTCAAGAAGCAGAAGACCACGGATTGGCGGGACGATCCCGCAGTCGTCGGCAGAGGCGCCCTCTTCGAAGGAGGGATCCACTGGATAAACTTCCTGGCCAACCTTGGGCCGAAGGTCGTCAACCTTTCCGCCGTTCGCGCAGGAAACAGCCGGCCCCTCGATCGAAGCAGCCTCGTCGTCCTCGAGTTTTCGAATGGAATGGTAGGGACGCTCGCCTACTCCTGGGAGGTCCCCTCGCTCTTCAAGGGCCTGAGAATCTCCCGCATCTTTGGCACAGAGGGCTCCGTCACCTTCGAGACGAACGGATTGTTCGTAATCGTGCACGGTCGCCGAAATAGGGTGATTCTGCCGGGACTTTCCGATATTTCAGGCTTCAAGGCGATGCTGGCCGATTTCGTCCGATCCCTTGAGACAGGTCAAGAACCGCTGTTCACCACTGGCGCTGCTCGTCGAGACATGCACCTCATCG
>DATKEJ010000533.1:0-11413 GCA_035512315.1 Rhodothermales bacterium
AAATAGAACTACTTGGCAGAGAAGGTCCTGACAATCGACAACGCCGAACCCGTTCTCCTGTTCGGTTTCAATGATCAGTATCTGAAGAAAATCGAAGCGGCGTTTTCGAGCACAACGCTTGTCGCGCGTGGCAATCGCATCATTTTGCGCGGCGACGAGAACGACATAAAGCAGATCGAACGCATCATCGACGAGTTGTCGCTCGTTTTGAGCCGGAACTCAAACCTGACGGAGAACGACGTCGATACGATTCTCAACCTCGTCGGGCTCGATCGCCCGGCGAGGCTTCCGGATTCGGACGACATCATCCTTTTCACGACGACCGGCGAAGCCGTCAGAGCGCGGACTCCGGGGCAGCGTCGTCTCGTGGCCGCGGCGGAGCAGAACGACATCGTGTTCGCGATCGGTCCGGCCGGCACGGGGAAGACCTACACTGCGGTCGCCCTCGCGGTAACGGCCTTGAAGGCGCGGCGAGTAAAACGAATCGTCCTCTCGAGACCGGCTGTCGAAGCCGGGGAAAGTCTCGGCTTCCTTCCCGGCGACCTGAAGGAAAAGATCGATCCGTACTTGCGACCACTCTATGATGCGCTGATGGACATGCTTCCGCGTGACCGGCTTGCAGACCATCTGGCGCAGAACATGATCGAGATCGTACCGCTGGCTTACATGCGCGGCCGAACGCTGAACAATGCCTACGTTATTCTCGACGAAGCGCAGAACGCGACGACGACGCAAATGAAGATGTTTCTCACACGTCTCGGAGTGAACAGCCGTGCCATCGTGACGGGCGACATCACTCAGACCGACCTGATTCGGCATGAAACCAGCGGGCTTGTCGAGGCCCGGAATATTCTCGAGGGGCTCGACGGCATCGCCTTCGAATACCTCGGGAAGGAGGACGTGGTAAGGCACCAGCTCGTTCGAGACATTATCGATGCCTACGATCGATACAATGACGTCGAGCGAAGCGGGAAGTGAACTCCGTCAGAATCCGGCCATTTCTCGGATCATGTGGAGGAAGTACAGAAAGAGCGAGTAGACGATCATTGAGATGATGGCGACTACAGCGGGCTGCTTGTAGAAGTCCCGCTTATGGCTCGCGGATTGTGTTCGTTTCCGGCGCTTGCCGGTGGAGACGAAACCCAGCTCATCCTTGAGCAGCGCCCAGTCGGCATTCACATCGCCCGGAACGACTTGGAGGCGCTTTGCGCGCGCGTTGATTCGCTTCCACGACTCCCAGATTTCCTGGTTGGAGGGGTCTTCCGAAAGCCACCGGTTGAGCGCTCGCTCCGAGCCTGGAGTCAGTGGCTGGCTGAGCCATTCTGCGAATGCTCGGACCTGCTTGTCTGAATATGACTTCATGACGCTGCTGATCGGTTCAGGAATAGTCGTAGAAGCCTTTTCCGCTCTTCCGCCCGAGGTGACCGCCGGAGACCATTTTTCTCAAGAGCGGACAGGGACGATACTTATCGTCTCCAAGTTCCCGTTGGAGGACTTCCATTATGGCCAGACAGACGTCCAGCCCGATGAAATCAGCCAGCGCGAGCGGGCCCATAGGGTGCGCCATGCCGAGCTTCATCACGTCGTCGATCGCCTCGGCCGATGCGACCTGTTCCATGAGGCAGAACACGGCCTCATTGATCATGGGCATGAGGATGCGGTTGGAGACGAATCCCGCCGAGTCGTTCACGGCCACGGGCGACTTGCCGAGCGAGCCGGCCAGATCCATGACAGTGGAAAACGTCTCGTCGCTCGTGTCGAGTCCGCGAACCACCTCCACGAGCTTCATTACCGGCACCGGATTAAAAAAGTGCATCCCTATCACGCGGTCTGAGCGTGTCGTCTGGGAGGCCAGCCATGTAATCGAGATGGAGGAGGTATTGGATGCCAGGATTGCCGGCCCAGGGGCGGCGTCGTCCATTTCCCGGAAAATTGCCGCCTTGATTTCGCGTCGCTCGGTGGCCGCCTCGATCGCGAGATCAACGCCGGGGAGCGCGAAGGTCATGTCTGTTGACGCGGATATCCGGCCAAGTGTCGCCTCGGCCGCGTCTCCCGTGAGGATTTCCTTCCTTACCTGCCGTTCGAGGTTCTTTCTGACCGTCGCTATTGCCGCCCGAAGGCGATCGTCGTCCACGTCGACGAGGTGCACCGTATGCCCGGCTTGCGCGAAGACGTGTGCAATGCCGTTGCCCATCGTTCCTGCGCCGACCACCGCCACTGATTCGATTTTCATCACGTTACGTTCCGGTTGAGTCGAGAGTTCGCCCGGGGCGGCGGGAAGGTACGAAATGCGCACCGTCACGGCCCAGAAATGCGACGACATTAAGGGGACGCAATTCGGTTTCGGGCAGTCACCCCGCGCTTCAGCGCGGGGAAGGAGGCAAGGTAGAATTCTGCTGGGCTTCAGCCCCAAGCGGTTCTATCTCGCAGGCGACCTCGCCGGGCTGAAGCCCGGCTCGGAGGGTTAGGGTTCGGCACGTTGCCCCGGGCTGAAGCCCGGGGTGACCGTCCGGGCTCCATCGGGGTCCTACTCCCCTCACGCCGACGGAACCGTCACAAAAACGTTATCGATAAGGCGTGTCCGGCCGAAAAAGACAGCGAGTGCGGCGACGACCTCCTGCGCGGCCGATAGTCGATCCACGGGCGCTATGGTCCTGGTGTCGACTACTTCCGCGTACTGAGTTACGGCATCAGGCGCCGAGGCAACGATCGCACGCATCGCTCTCTGGATGTTCTCTGGATCCCGTTCCCCGTCCTTGATCAAGTTGCCGGCTGCCGCCACTGCCTGTGACAGCACCACGGCTTGCTTTCGCTCGCGCTCGCTCAGATAAACATTCCTGGAGGACATGGCAAGACCGTCGGGTTCACGAACAGTGGGACATCCGATCGGCTCAATTGGAAAGTTCAACTCGTCGATCATGCGTCGGATGATGAGGAATTGCTGCGCGTCCTTCAGCCCGAAGATTGCCTTGTCGGGCAGGCACACGTTGAAGAGCTTGGCGACGATCGTCGTCACCCCCCTGAAGTGTCCGGGGCGGAACGGACCGCACAGGTGGCGGTCGGCTCCTTCAACCTCAACCCAAGTGGTCGAGCCCTCAGGATACATGTCGCTGACGGACGGCGCGAACACCAGGTCGACGCCCAACCTCTCTATTTTTGAGAGGTCGCCCTGAAGGTCCGCAGGGTATCGGGCCAGATCTTCGGTAGGACCAAATTGCGTCGGGTTGACGAAGATCGAAACCACCACGAAATCGGAGGCGTCGACCGCATTCTCTACCAGTGACAAATGGCCGACGTGCAGTGCTCCCATGGTAGGCACAAGCCCAACGACATGGCCCGCGGCGCGGGCATCCTGCACCAGCCGCTGCACGTGTGTCGGAGAGGAGACGACCTGCATGGAGATGTCACGTTACCGCCGGCGAGATAAAGGACAAGCGTTTCGCAGGCGCGGGCGGAATATAAGGATCGTGGAAGGTGCATCGTGCATGGTGCATGGTGCATCGTGCACGGGGTTTACCCACGCTCCCGGAAACTGACAGTCCTTGCTGCAGGTGCACGAGCCCAAGATGGGAGTGTTAACCGTCCCCAGCATTTCTCCTTTAGTGTCGGGGCAACCTTGAACCTTGAACCTGGAACCTGGAACCTGGAAGCATACAAGATTCACGGATCCACAACCCGCGAGCTTGGTTGACCCTGTAAGCAATTTGACCTTTGCACACCTCTCATGCGAATAGAAAAGGATTCTCTGGGCGAAGTCTCCGTTCCTGACGACGCCCTTTACGGCGCTCAGACGCAGCGGGCGGTTGACAATTTCCCGATCAGCTCGCTGCGCTTTCAGCGCCGGTTCATCGAGGCTTTGGGCACGATCAAGCTCTGCTCTGCGCGGGCCAATGTGCAGCTCGGGCTCCTTGACGCCGACCTGGCGAAGTACATCGAGGACGCGGCTCGCGCCGTCCAGAAAGGTGATCATGACGATCAGTTCGTGATCGACGTCTTCCAGACAGGCAGCGGCACCTCGACCAACATGAATGCCAACGAGGTGATCGCGAACATCGCGACCGAGTCGATTGGCGGGTCGCGGGGGGACAAGACCGTCCACCCCAACGACCACGTGAACATGTCACAGTCGTCGAACGACGCGATCCCGTCGGCCATCCACATCGCAGTCAGAGTCGCGTTGGAGCGTGAGCTGATCCCGGCGTTGGAGAGGTTTGCCGCCGGGCTGGAGCGGAAGGCTCTGGAATTCGACGATGTACTGAAAAGCGGGCGCACCCACCTGATGGATGCGACGCCGGTTCGTCTCGGTCAGGAGTTCGGAGGGTATGCAGCTCAGATCCGCCAATCGATTGGGCGCATCAGGCGTGCATCCGACGAGTTGGCGGAGCTTGCCCAGGGCGGAACCGCCGTCGGAACAGGCCTCAACGTCCATCCGGCCTTTCCGAAGCTCGTGATCGAGGAGATTTCGAAGGAGACAGGGCTCGCGTTCCGCGAGGCCGACAATCATTTCGAAGCCCAGGCGGCGCGTGACGCCTGTGTGTCAGTGGCAGGCGCGCTCAACGCGACGGCCGTTGCGCTCATGAAAATTGCGAACGACATCCGATGGCTGGCGAGCGGACCGACGAGCGGCCTTTTCGAGATTTCGCTCCCGGCAATCCAGCCGGGTTCGTCGATCATGCCGGGCAAGGTGAATCCGGTGATGAGCGAGGCACTCATGATGGTCGCTGCGCGCGTAATGGGCAATTCGACAACCGTGACGATTTGCGGTCAGCACGGAAACTTCGAGTTGAACGTGATGATGCCGATCCTGGCGTTCGCGTTGCTCGAGAGTACGTCGATCATCGCCTGCGGCGTCGATGCATTTAGGACCCGGTGCCTCGAGGGCATCTCCGCGAACGTCGCGCGCTGCACTGAACTGCTGGAGAAGAATCCCTCCATCGCCACGGCGCTGAACCGGACGATAGGCTACGACGCCGCGGCGAAGGTCGCCAAGAAGGCTGCCGCCGAGGGCAAAGCGGTAACCCAGGTCGTTCTGGAGGAGGGCATCCTTACGGAAGAAGAGCTCCGGCGCGTGCTCGATCTCCGCAGTATGACGGAGCCTGGGATACCGGGGGTATGACGTGGGACGTCAAACGTCGGACGTCGAACGTCAAGAGTCGAATGTCGAACGTCGAACGTCAGTTGGCACGACGTTTGAGGCACTTGAGGGGTATAGTTAGCGTATACGTAACCGATTGGCAACAGGCATCGAATAAGACATACTAATGCATGGGGTCGAAACGTTAATGGCCCGCAGGGTTCATTGTGCGTTTTGCATTTTCAATTTTGAATTTAGTTACCATGAAGAGAAGCAATATTTCGCTGGTAATTGTAGCCGTCGTCACGTTCATCGCGGGGATGCTCGCGGTCGCGGCCGGGGGCAATCTGCTGGGAATCGCAGACCTGGTATCCTCGAACTCTCTGGCTGAGGAGCGCTCCGTCGAACGATTATCGCCATTGGACGGTCTGTCGTTTGAAGAGGCATTTCAGGCCGTGGCCGAGACCGTCAATCCCGCGGTCGTTCAGATCAACAGCAGCAAACGTGTGCCCCGTAGAGGATTGGATTTTTTCGGCGGCAATCCGTTGTTCGAAGAGTTCTTCGGCCGTAACCGCCGTGGAGAAGGCCAGCAGCGTGATGAGTTTCAGCTTCAGCAGGGGCTGGGTTCAGGCGCGATCGTCCGAGCTGATGGATACATTGTCACGAATCGACACGTCATCGACGGCGCCGACGAGCTTCAGGTTCAACTCTTTGACGGTAGGCTCTTCGATGCGGAAGTCATTGGCGACGACGAGCTCAGCGACGTGGCTGTGGTTCGGATCAAGGCGGGCGAGGACCTTCCGTACGTGACGGCGGGCGACTCCGACAAACTGCGCGTCGGACAGTGGGTGCTCGCGTTCGGGTCGCCACTTTCGCAGGCCCTGAGCAACTCCGTTACCGCCGGGATTGTGAGTGCGCTGGGGCGGTTCTCGCGAGGTGACCGCATCGAGAACTTCATTCAGACCGACGCCGCCATCAATCCGGGCAACTCAGGAGGCCCGCTGGTAGACCTCAAAGGCTCTCTTGTCGGAATCAATACCGCCATTTTTACGCGGACCGGCGGATACCAGGGCATCGGCCTCGCCATTCCAGGCAATACGGCCATGAACGTGGTCGATCAGCTCATCAACAAGGGGCGTGTATCGCGCGGATATCTCGGCATCCGATTCTCGCCCGTGAGCGAGGCGCTGGCCAAGGCGCTCAACGCCCCGAGGGGCTCGGCTCAGGTCGCGACCGTGGAGGAAGACGGAGCCGCCGGTAAGGCCGGCATCCGGGAGGGAGACGTCATCGTCGCGATCGGCGGAAAAGAGCTGACGAACGCGAATGAGTTGCTGACGATTGTTGCAACGGCAATGCCGGGAGACGAGCTCGAACTGACGATCCTGCGCGATGAAAAGAGGCGGAACATCAACGTCGTCCTCGGCGAACGACCGGAGGATCTTGCCGCTGAAGCCACTCCCGATAACGGCGGCGCGAGTGACAACGACGTCGAGGGCGTTCAGAACGCGCTCGGTCTCACGATGCGGACGCTCGACTCTGAATTTGCCCAGCGCTCGGGCCTCCCCGAAGACCTGAAGGGTGTTGTCTTGACCGATGTCGATCCGACGAGTGAGGCGTTTACCGAAGCCGACATTCGGGAGGGCGATGTGATCGTTGAAGTCAACAAGGAACCGATAGAGAGCGTCCAGGACTTCGTCCGCGTGTACGATGCAATCGAGGCCGGTCAGTCTTTCCTGGTTCGTATTCAGCGTGGCGGCGGGAGCTTCCTGACGGCGTTGACGAAACCGGAATAGAAGAGAAATCAGAAATCAGAAAGCAGAAATCAGGAAGTGAGGAGCAGAAAACAGAGAACGGAAAACAGTATTGAGCTCAGAAACAAGAGGTTTCGCCCTGACAGTTTGTCGCCTTGTCTGATCTTGGTTGTCCGAATGGTCGAGGCGAGTATGGCAATTAGTTGCCCGGTCTCATCGAGAAGGCGCCGTGTAGTCTGCGAGTCTGCAAGCTTGCTGCCAAGGATGACCTGAAGCCAAAACTCGGTTTCGCCTGCCTCCTGTAGACTGATCTGGATCCTACTAAGAAATTCTGCCCTCGACCGTGCCCTCTGGGCTTCCCGGAGATTTGCGCCAATTGACGAGGCACTGCGAATGAGTTGACGTGCAATCGTCTGGCCTGATGAGGTCTCCGGCAGACGATCGATGAACGCAATCATATCTATCGCGAAGCGAAGCGTCCTCTCAAACAGTTGCTTCGTTTGACTGTTCATTTCAGGTTTTGGGTTGGTCAAAACCTATAGACAGTCAGCAGACCCGAAGCATAACCTCACGACTCCCAACTAGTGTGACTTGGAGGGCAATTCTGATTTCTGCTTTCTGATTTCTGATTTACCGGTCTGATTTCTGCTTTCTGCTTTCTGATTTACCGGTCTGATTTCTGCTTTCTGATTTCTGCTTTCTGCTTTCTGCTTTCTTCCCCACGAAGGTATTCGACGAGTCTCTCCGCCGTCTTTCTGCCTACGGCGTCCGCGATCTCTTCCATGGTCGCATGGCGGACCCTCTTAACCGATCCGAATCGCTTCAGGAGCCGCTGAACCGTTTTTTCGCCGATTCCGGGTGCTTCGAGCAATTCTGACTTTAGCGTCTTCTTTGCCCGCTGCTTCCGCTGAAACGTGATTGCGAACCGATGTGCCTCGTCCCGAACCCTCTGCAGCAGGCGCAGCGAGGCGCTCGATTTCGGAATGAGGATCGGATCGGTGTCGCCCGGCACGAACACTTCCTCGAGTCGCTTGGCCAGGCCGATAACAGCCAACTGCCCGTAGACACCGGCGTGCTTGAGCGACTCGACGGCGCTCGACAGTTGGCCTTTCCCGCCATCGATAACGACGAGATCCGGGATGGCCGCGTCCGCAGCGAGGCTGCTACGGTACCGCCGGTACACGACCTCCCGCATCGACTTGAAGTCATCCGGTTTGCCTTCGGCCGAGCGGATCCGATACGTGCGGTACGATGATTTCAGCGGGCGACCGTCCTTGAAAACGACACACGACGCGACCGTTCCGGTGCCGGAGAGATGCGAAATGTCGAAGCATTCGATCAGCCGCGGAAGCCGGGGTAGCCTGAGATCCCGTTTCAGCGACCGGACGGAATGCGGGATGTACGATTCCTGCGCGCGCTCGATCTCCATCTTGAACTCCCCAAGGACTAGCTCGGCGTTCGCTTCCACCATTCGCATGAGCTCCGCTTTCTGGCCGCGTTCGGGCGTTCGAATCGTGACGCGTCGTCCGACGCGATCCGACAGGAATTCCTGCAGCGCGTCATAATCAACGATGTCGGTCGAGAGCAGGACCTCCGACGGGAAGAACGTGGCCTCCGTGTAGTACGACTCGACGAACGCCTGCATTACCTCCTCCACCTGGCGATCCTCGATCTGACGGAGGTACTTCTGGTGGCGCCCGAGGATCTTCCCCTCGCGAACCTTGAACATGATCCCTACCCCGGCATCCTGCTCCGGGTCGACGGCGAGGGCGAACAGATCGCGATCGACCTGATCGAGACTGACGACCTTTTGTTTCGCAGAGTATCGCTCGAGTGCGCGGATTCGATCTCTCAGTACCCCGGCCTCCTCGAACTGCATGGCATCGGCGCACGCGCGCATTTCATCCTTGAGAAGCGCGATGAGCCCTTGCGTCTTTCCGTCGAGGAGTTGTTTGACCTGGCGAATCGTCTCATCGTACTGTTCCTTTGACTGAAGCCCCACACACGGTCCCGCGCATTTTTTGATATGATACTCGAGGCAGGTCTGAAATTTGCCCGCCTCGATGTTCCTGTCGGTGAGCGGAAGCGAACAAGTTCGAATTTGAAAGATGGAGCGAATGGCCCGTAGCATAAGTCGCATGTCGCCGACGTCGGCGTAAGGGCCGATGTAGGTCGATCCGTCGTTGACGATACGCCGGGTTGGGAATATGCGCGGGAACGGCTCGTTCTTGATGCAGATGAACGGGAAGGTCTTATCGTCGCGGAGGTTGATGTTGTACCGGGGACGGAGCTTCTTGACGAGGTTGTTTTCCAGTATCAGGGCCTCGGCTTCCGTGTCGGTCACAAAGACCTCGACGTCCTCGATCTTGTCGACCAGCAGCTTGAGCCGGCCGTCCCTTGGTCGCCTTTCCTGGAAATAGGAACGAACCCGGTTCCGAAGGTTCTTCGCCTTCCCGACGTAGATCACCACACCGTTCCCGTCCTTGTGTTGATACACACCCGGTCCGGTCGGAAGATTTGCGACCTTGTCCTGAAGAGCCGTGTTCATCATATCTCAGTCGATCCCGGGTCGTCGAACGCGGAGGGCGACGCCGGGTTCACCTTTCGGCGGTGATCGTGAAGTCTGAGATGACGAGCGCCAGGGCGGATACCTGGTCGGGCGAATTCGGGATGACCGCCAGGGCGGCGTCCCGAATCTCACGATGCGCCTGCAGCGCACGGTCGAGCGACGATCGTTCGAATCCCACGATCAACATTGGGACAGTGATTGATCTGAGATGGTCGAGTTCCGCCTGCGAAAGAATCGGGTCAATGAGAACGAGGCCGCTGGTTCGATCGGGGTGACTTTGAGCAAACGCCGCTGCGGTCGTAGCGTCGGGGCCGGCTGCGGCAATCGTGGCTGAATTCGCGCCGAAGTGATCCATGACGGCGAGGACGCCCTCACTGTCATCCCGAACGGTCTCACCGTCATCCCGAACGAAGTGAGGGACCTCTCGTTGGCCTAAGCCCAGTACTCGCAAAGTGGTTTCCAGCCGCGACATGAGCTCACTCAGCGGCCTAGACGCGCGGGCGTCCTCAAGGAACAGGATCGCCGAAGCATCCCGGTTACCGAGCTCGAACCCCCGAACTTCGCCGTCACTCGTCCCGATTTGGGTCTCGCGAGCCGAAAATCGGTGCGACTGGCAGATTTCTATGAGTATGCCGTGCGTCTGTTTGGGATGAAGGAAGAAGATCCGCTTTCCATCGGCGCCATCTTTTGGCTCGGGGTTGATCGCGGTAAGCCCCATGCGCCCAGCCCGCTCGAGCGTCTCCTCCAGATTCGCGACCTCGAACGCCAGATGGTGAACCCCTTCCCCTCGGCGCGCGAGAAATCGTCCGACGGGAGAATCGGGCTCATTGGTCTCGAGGAGTTCGAGTTTGACCGAGCCGGCGCTCACGAAATGGGTGTCGACGGCCTCAGAGATCACAGACTCCACCTTGTAGGCGGAGAGTCCCAGTAAGCCTCCCAGGAGTTCGCGAACCTGCGCGGCCTGGTGAACAGCTATACCTATGTGCTCTAGCCTGGATCTCATGACTCGAACGCTCCGACGAGTTCCTCCAACTCGTCGAGATCGAGTTCGAAGGTGGATGATTCAAACTCGCCGGCGAAGGCCTCGATTACGCGGCTGCGACATTCGACCGGATCTACGGCGCGGCGGAGCTCGGTTGCCAACGACGTTACCTCCCGGTCGGATATGCCGCACGGAATGATGCTGTCGTAGAAGCCGAGGTCGGTATTCATGTTGAAGGCAAACCCGTGCATGGTGACCCAGCGGCTGCAGCGGATTCCGAAGGCGCAGATTTTTCGCTCCGCTCCCGACTCGACGTCGATCCACACGCCCGTGCGCCCCGGCACTCGTCCTACGGACAGACCGTACGTCCGGCAGACGCGAATGATGACGTCCTCCAGTTTGCGGAGATACCTGCCGACGTCCGTGAAGAACCGGTCGAGGTCGAGAATCGGGTATCCCACGAGTTGGCCCGGGCCATGGAAGGTGATGTCGCCTCCGCGATCGGTGCGATAGAAAGAAGCGCCTATGCTCAGGAGGTCACTCTCAGACGCGAGGAGATTGCTTTCATCCCCGCTCTTTCCGAGCGTGTACACGGGCGGATGCTCGACCATAAGCAGGAAGTTGGGGACAGGCATCTCGGTTTCGCTGCGCTTCGCTCTGATGAGCAGTCGCTGCAGGCTCTGCTGGAGCGCCCACGCATCAGCGTACGGCATCCGACCAAGATCGCAGACGGCGACTTCGTGCCGATCTGTTCCCATCTCGGCGACGGTGCGCGTGTTTCTCACAAGCGCCTCCCCGGGCGAGAAACGGGGCATCGCTCAGTTCGAGATGCTGACGCGAATGTTGAACCCGCTCCTGATGTTCGTTGTGGTCGGAACACGACTTCCCCGGCTGTCGAGATGCTCGTACCTGACGAAGAAGTCCGCCGATATTCTCGAGCTGAATGCATAGGAGATTCGCGGCTCAACCGTGCTCCTGTTCGACTGAATAAGCTGTGGGCTCAAGAACGTTTCACTGTCGGTGTTGTTGCGCAGGAA
>DATKEJ010000534.1:0-12123 GCA_035512315.1 Rhodothermales bacterium
GCTGCGACCACGTCGGCGCAAACAAATTGGCTGAGCTCCGGGTCCGTCAGAAAATCATCGACGCCGTAGTGTCCAATGAATCCATCGCCGAGCTCAACCACGATGACGTCGGGATTGAAGTCGTTCAGATACGAGATCACCGCCTTTGCGCGGGGCACGATTTCCTTGCCGGCGGAGGTGACGACGCCTGCCCTCGAAAAGCTTGATACCGCGATCGCCCCGTTGTTCTCCATGGCGCGGAGGTCTCGCAACAGTGCAGCGCCGGTCAATTTTGCCGCTGCCACACGATATCCGTGCTCGGTCAATCCGCGGATGACCGCAGCCGAGGCCCTTGTCTTGCCGGTGTCCATTGCGGTCCCTGAAATGGCGATGATCGGCGCGGAGGTTCCAAGCGAAGCCACGGGTGAGAGCGCGTGGTCCTGCACGCGGGCGGCTTTCGAGGATCCGTTCACGCGTGACTGGACTCCGCCGAGTACCTCGACGTGGAGTGGTAGTCCGAGCGACGGATGAGCCGATGTGCATTCGCCGAGAATCCCACCCATGTTGAGAATGCACAGCTTATCCCCCTTCTTGATGGACTCGGGGATACGCCCGCGGTAGCCCTTCAGCGCCTCTCGAACGCCGAGTGCGCCGACGAAGGTCGTCCCAGTGACGATCGTGTTGAAGCGCCCGTGGACGTCTTCGAGCTGGTTGTAGACCTCCTTGTCCTCGAGCGCGCGAACCGCAAGGCAGTAGCCTTCCTCGGCGACGATTTCATCGGTGAGCTCGACCTCATGGCCGATCACGCAGGGTGACGTGCTCGAGCCGATGATATCAATATGCGTTGTGGTCATTTTTCGGAATAGGTACTTGATCATTGTCGTCAGTGAGCAGCGGTTTGGTTCGACGCTTTCAGCGCCAGGGCCGCCTGGGTTTTGGCAATCTTGGCGAAACCGCGGGCATCATCCGCGGTCCACATCAGGTTCTGTTCGCCGTAGGTGGCTACGGATTGATTGAACATCGAGTAGGGGCTCGTGCAGCCCTGGATCTGAAGGTTGCCTTTCAGAAATCGGACGGTTACGGATCCGGTCACGCGGTGCTGTGAGGCGTCGAACAGTGCCTCGATGTCGCGCATGACCGGATCGAAATATTGCCCCTCATGGAGCAGAATGCCGTAAAGCTCGGCGGCGTGCTTTTTGAGGTGCTGCTGCCATTTAGTGAGCACGATTTTCTCGAGCTCGCGGTGAGCAGCGATAAGAGTAAGGGCGGCGGGCGCCTCAAACCCGACTCGCCCTTTAATGCCGAGAATCGTGTCCCCGACATGAACTCCTCGACCGACCCCGTGCAGGCCTCCCACGGTGTTGAGCAGTTCGACAATTTCGATGCCGGTGGCTGCAGTGCCGTCGACGGAAATGGGAAGACCGTTTTCGAAACCGATCTCGACCTGCACTCCCTGGTCGGGTGCATCGGCGATCGACTTCGTCATTGTGAACGCTTCTTCTGGCAGGGCCTGCTCGGGAGAATGGGTCTCTCGTCCGCCGACGGTGGTCCCCCAGAGGCCCTTGTTGATCGAATACACCGTGGTCTTGGCGGGGACGGCGAAACCGCGCTCCTTGAGGTAAGCTGTCGTGTCCGATCTCGACAGTCCGTGGTCTCTGATCGGCGCGAGGATGCCTTTGCCGGGCGCAAGCAGCTGTAGCGCAACGTCGAAGCGGATCTGGTCGTTGCCTGCTCCGGTGCTTCCGTGGGCTATGGCGGTGGCGCCGAGGAGGTCGGCGATTTCGGCGATCTTTATGGCCTGTGTCACGCGCTCGGGTCCCACGCAAAGGGGGTAGACGTCGCCCTTGAGGACGTTTCCCTTTATGAGGTACGAGAGAATGTGATCGTACAGGTGTTGGCGTCCGTCGATGGTGTAGTGATGCGAAGCCCCAAGCGCGAGCGCCTTCTCTTCGAGCTCAACGGCATCGTCTTTTGACAGGCCGCCCGTATCGACGGTGACTGTGACCACGTTGTCATTCAGCGTCTCCGTCAGGAAAGGCACGCAGAACGAAGTGTCGAGTCCACCGCTGAAGGCCAGAACAACAGGCATTTTGTCTTGAGTCGAATGAGGGGGTGAAAAGTTTGGAACAAAAAAAAGCGCCGGTCCCGAACGGAACCGGCGCTTACTGCTGTCTTTCAGATCAGGCTTTAACTACCTGGGCTCTTTGCGACATACCGCTTCCGTTCGGTCGAACCGGATGGTCCGCCGGCTGCGCCGAGGCCGCGGCAACGAAAGGATGGTGTATGTCGTCGTTTTAATCATGGTTCGCAAAAGTAGACTCTTAGAGGGGCGGTGTCAAGTGCAAAAAATGTGAGGGGTTATAGAAAAGCGCTTCCGAGGGGGGAAATAAATTCAAATGGCAAAATTGAAAAAGCAAAGTTGGAGCCGTGCCATCTTAGCGTATGCGCTACGAGCGGTTCGTGTCGCGCTTAAATTTTGCGATTTCCATTTTAGTCAAACAGGGCGACCACCGGAACGTGGTCAGACGGCTTCTCGCCTTTCCGCTCGTTGCGGTCGATCGAAGCGTCTATACAGAGGCGCGCAGCCGTCTCTGAGGCGAAGATGTGGTCGATGCGGAGTCCGTCGCCCTTGGGGAACGCGAGCATGCGATAATCCCACCAGGAGTATGGTCCGGGACCTTCGTGATGCATCCGGATGGTGTCGATCAGGCCGGCGTCGGTACTGCGAGCGAGGGCGGCGCGGCCGTCGGGATGGCAGAGCACCGTGTCCTTCCATCTCTCGGGTTTGGCTACATCACGGTCATCGGGCGCCACGTTGAAGTCGCCGCAGAGTAGGAGCTTCGCGTCCGGGCGAAGCCGGTCGGCTGTGAAACGGGCGAGCCGCTCGAGCCAGGCGAGCTTGTAATCCCACTTATCGCTTCCGACGGTTCTTCCGTTCGGGACGTAGATCGACGCGATCAGATAGTCGTGAACGACCGCAGTAATTATCCGAGCCTCGCGATCGTCGACTCCGTCGTCAAATCCGAGGCCGACTTCGGTCGGATGGGTCCGACTGAGAATGGCGACGCCGTTGTAGGCCGGCTGTCCAAGGACGGCCGCGTGGTAGCCCGCCTCCCGAAGGGTCTCAAAAGGGAAATCATCCTCTGTGACCTTCAACTCCTGGAGGCAGAGAACGTCGGGCCCGGCCTTTGCGAGCCACGCGAGCAGGCGTTCCTCACGGGCACGGACGGAGTTGACATTCCATGTGGCGACGGTGAGGGGCATGACGTTCGAGGTTCCAGGTTCCAGGTACGCAAGTTCGGAGGTGTGGCTGTGTCATCCAAACCTGTCAGGTCTAGAGTCCCGACAGGTCTTTAGACGTGACAGGTCTAAAGACCTGACAGGTTTATAAACCCCTCACTCCTATAATTCGACAACGAACCCCGAGGGCATCCCCGGCAGTTTCAAACGAAACTTCATGGCGGTTGGACTCGGGCTTCGACGACTCAGCGTACCTTCCAGACCCTGATACCTGATACCTGATACTTGGAACCGGGAACCTGGAACTTGGAACTTGGACCCTCGAACCTCGAAAATGGAACGTATGATACGTGTCATCCAATTCGGACTTGGCCCGATCGGCTGTGCAACGGCACGCTTGGTGGCTGAACGCACGGGCTTGCAGCTCGTCGGTGGCATTGATGTTGATCCGGCGAAGGTCGGTCGCGACTTGGGTGAGGTCGCCGGGATGGCGAGGGTTGGCGTCCCGGTCGTCGCGACGCTCGAAGAAGCTCTCGCTCGCGAGGCGGCTGACGCCGCGCTGCACACGACGAGCTCCTATTTCCCGCTTTTCCGTGAGCAGGCCGAAGGCCTCTTGAAGGCGGGGCTGGACGTCGTTTCGACGTCGGAGGAGCTGTCGTTTCCCTGGCACGACAATGCCGAGGAGGCGGACGCCCTCCACAAGATGGCCGTCCAGGCAGGGAGGACGATATTGGGGACCGGCGTCAATCCAGGCTTCCTGATGGACTCATTGCCGCTGTTTCTTACGGCGCTATCCCAGACGGTTGAGCGGATCTCCATCCGTCGGGTGATCAATGCATCCAAGCGTCGCGGTCCTTTCCAGGCTAAGATCGGGTCAGGTTTGACGCCTGAGGCATTTATGGAGAGGATGGAGGAGGGTCGGATGGGCCATGTCGGCTTGCCGGAATCCATCGCCATGATTTTCGACACGCTCGGACAGACATTAGCCAGGTACGAGTCCAGCGTTGAGCCCGTTATTGCAAATGCATTGACCGAAACTGAACATTTCTCCGTGAAGCCGGGCATGGTTAAGGGGCTCCATCAGACAGCGAGCGGATTCACAGCTGATGGGGAGCTGGTGTCACTGACGTTCATCGCCTCGCTCGACTCGGAGGAGGACAGCGATACGATTACCATCTCCGGCCGGCCGAATCTGGAGGTCACGCTGAAGGGCACCAACGGGGATCTGGCGACGGTCGCAATCGCCGTCAACGCCATCCGCCGCGTTGTCGACGCGCCGCCGGGCTTGATGACGATGCGTGATCTTCCTATCGTGTCGTGGAGCCCCTGATTTATCTCCGCCACGAAAGAACATTCCGATGAGCATGTCACACGAGGATCTCGTCCAGCAGAACAAAGCGTTCACGCTTGCCAGCTGGACAGCCCAGGAAGCCTGGAATCCCATCAGCATGGCCCGAGCGGAAGGAGTGTATTTCTGGGACGGAGACGGGAAGCGTTACATCGACTGGTCGAGCCAATTGATGAACGTGAATGTAGGCCACGCGCATCCACACGTCATCGCTGCGATTCGGGAGCATGTTGGAAAGGTGCCCTACGCGTATCCGGGGATCGCCACCGGCCCCCGTGCCGAGCTGGGAAAGTTGCTTGCCGAGATCACTCCAGGCACGCTGCGCAAGAGCTTCTTCACGCTCGGCGGCGCGGATGCGATCGAGAACGCGATGAAGATCGCCCGGCTCTACACCGGCCGGCAGAAAGTCCTTTCGAGATACCGATCCTACCACGGCGGTACGTTCGGGGCTATGACCGCCGGCGGTGATCCGAGACGACTTGCGAACGAACCCGGTGTTCCGTGGATCGTCCACATCCACGATCCCTACGCCTATCGCAGCCCCCTGTACCGAGGTCGAACGCGCGATGAAGGCGATCAGGCGCTTGTCGATCAGATCATCGAAACCATCGAGTTCGAGGGCGTGGAGAACGTCGCTGCGATCCTGATTGAGGGTTACTCCGGATCGAGCGGAATCATCCAGGGCGGCGACGTTTTCTGGCGAGGCATTGCGGGCATCCGCGAACGATACGGGATCCTGATCATCGTCGACGAGGTGATGAGCGGATTCGGCCGAACCGGTAAGTGGTTCGGGATCAGTCACTATCCCTGGGTGAAGCCCGACATCATGGTCATGGCGAAAGGCCTCACGAGCGGTTATGTGCCGCTCGGAGCAGCGATCGTGACCGAGGAAATTGCCGACCACTTCGCCGACCGAACACTCTGGGCCGGCCTTACCTATAGCGCTCATGCCCTCGGGTGTGCGGCAGGAATCGCGAACATCGAGGTTTACAGGAACGAAGGCCTGATCGATCGAGCCGCCCAGATGGGCACGAAATTGACTGCCGGATTACAGCGGCTCGCAGAAAAGCATCCCTGCGTGGGCGATATCCGCGGGACAGGGCTTCTGCAAGTTTTGGAGCTGGTTAAGAATCGTGACGGCCGCACCCCGATGAGTCCTTACAATCGACCGCCGACGGAACCGATGCGGCGTGTCGCGGCCTCACTTCGGCAGAACGGCATCAGCACGTTCGTGCGCTGGAGCTGGATTTTCTGCGCGCCGCCTCTTGTCATCAACGACGACGAATTGAACGAGGGGCTGGCCGCCATCGACGCCGCTCTGACCGTCGCCGACGAGTTCGTCGACTGAGCAGGCCGAGCCGCCGTTCTGCCGGCTCTATTGCCGAGGAACGAACATGGATGTGCAGTCCCGCCGACGAGATGCGGGCGGAAGTCTGACCCGTCTCAATCGCCAATCCCAAGGCCTCATCGCGGTGGAGCCACGACGGGTACGCGGTGGCCTCGTCTCTGCTCTTGCTCGTTCAAGCCACGACGGTCAAGTCCGCTCTGGCGTGCCCCTACGGAACCTGGCCCCTAGTTGAGTTCGCGGGAACATGTGTAACCGGTCGGACTTCGGACCTCTGACTTCGGACCTTTCACAAGCACCAAGCACCAAGCACCAAGTACCAAGTACCAAGTACCAAGTAACCAAGTACCCCTATGCCAACCATCGGAATCATCGGAATGGGCTGGGTCGGCGCCAGCGTCGCGGTTTCGATCCTTCATCGTGGAGTCGCCGCCAGGCTCCTTTTGAACGATCTGAACTCGGATCTGGCCGAAGGCGAGGCAATGGATCTCGCTCACGGCGCCGCCTTCTATCCGCCGGCCGAACTTGGCACGGCCTCAATTGAGGATATGGAGGACGCCGACGTGGTGGTCATAGCTGCAGGTCGCGGAGGCAAACCCGGGCAGTCGAGGCTCGACCTGCTCAGAGAAAATGCCGCCGTGATCGAGAGCATCGGTCGCCGCCTCGCGGGAAGCCGCGGACTGTTGATTGTCGTCACGAATCCCGTTGACGTTCTCACCTGGCAACTGGCGAAGACCTCGGGTCTGCCGCCGGGTCGGGTGATCGGAACTGGGACGATGCTCGAGACAGCCCGTCTTCGCCACATCCTCGGAAGAGAGCTCAACGTGGATCCAAGATCCGTGCATGCCCAGGTCATTGGAGAGCATGGAGACACGAACGTCGTCCTCTGGTCTGGGGCTCGCATCGGCGGCAGGCGACTTCGAGATTGGCCCGGATGGTCGACGGAAAAAGAGGCGGCGATCCGCGAAGAGGTTCGCGCCGCCGCGTACGAGATAATCAAAAGGAAGGGCGCGACGAACCACGCGATCGGACTTGTTACTGCCAACCTCATACGGTGGTGTCTCGCCGGATCCCGCCGCGTGGTGACAGTTTCGGCGGTGCAGGAGGGGCCTTACGGGCTGAGCAACGTAGCCCTGTCTCTCCCGTCCCTCGTCGGGCGAGCCGGAGTGACTGAAGTGATCGACGTGGATCTGGATGACGACGAGGCCCGCGCCCTCGCGCATTCGGCGGAGGTTCTTTCGGCGGCGATTGGCACCATCGAGCCGGGCGCCGATCAAAGCCAGTGAATTTGGCGGCGGCAGAAACCCGCGTCCTCCGAATCGCATATACAGACATCCCCCGCATCCCACTCACAAAAACAGGTCCGATGAGATCGAATTCTTGCCTCGTACTCCTGCTGCTGCCATCACTAATTGGACTTGGCTGCGGCCAGAACGAGTCGAACGCGCCCGGCGCTGTCGGCGCCGACGGAACGACCGAACGTCAGGCCTACCTGAAGGCGAACATCCAGTATCACCTGAGAGACGGTCTCGCGGGTCGCACCGTCGCCGTCGGCGCGATTGAGGACAGTGCCATACCTGGATTCGACAAGAGCTCGTTCAGCATCGGGCGAGATCAGTACTCATTCCTCGTCAGCGACGATGATGAGTATTTCGTGCTCCTGGCCGCCGAGCCATTCAAGAACATCAGCGGCGACGAGATGGTTGCTGCGCTCGAAGCGGAGAAACTGGAGCGAACTAAGGCGTCCGAAGATCGTGCCGCCTCGCTCGCTGCCGCGGCTTCACGGGCGCCGGTTCGCGGCAACCCGAACGCGGGAGTTACAATCGTGGAGTTCTCCGATTTTGAATGCCCCTACTGCCGGCGCGGATTCGATACCATGGAGCAGCTGCTTGAGAGGCACGGAGAAGAGGTGCGTCTGGTCTACATGCACTTCCCGCTGTCGAACCACCCCTGGGCGATGCCGTCGGCCATCGCATCGACCTGCGCCGCTCTGCAGAGCAACGAAGCATTCTGGACGCTGCACGACTTCTATTTCCGGAATCAGAATGAGATCGAGGTCGACAACCTGATCGCCCAAAGCAAAGGCGCCCTCGCCGGATCGGAGATCAACATCAGAGACTGGGAAACGTGCTCCACCGACGGGACCTCGGAGTCGCACGAGGCAGCCGCGACCCTGGTTAACGAGCAATTCGAACTCGGAAGCGCGTCGGAGGTCTCGGGGACGCCCGCATTCTTCGTGAATGGGACGTTCATAAGCGGAGCACAGCCGCTGGAGGTTTTCGAGGCCGCCATTGCGGAAGCCAAGCGATAACCACTCGAGGGATCCCTCGCTTCGCTCGGGATGACAGTAGGTTCTCGAAGTCGAACCACGGTCGTATCATCCGCCATGACGATTGCGAAACGTAGGTCAACTCATATTGGACGCAGAGCCGCGATACCTCGGTGGGTGAGCAGCATCGTACCGGCGATACTTGTCGTTGTCCTCCTGACGGAAGGGGATGCCTTGGCCCAGCGAGTGACCCCGTCCGACCTTTTTCGCATCGAGATTTTCAAGCCGGAGTTCGAGAGCGCCGACTATGCGCTCCCAACCTCGGCGCTGTTCCTCACGCTGAGGCAGTCCGTCGAGGGACCGGTGTCGGTGGAGCTGAGGATCCCTTTCGGCTACGTCCGCGAAGACGGCTCGACGGGCAGCCACTGGGAATTTCGACCCGGCAATCCATACATCGGACTATCCTGGGGCAGCACGGAGAAACCCGCAGAGCTCGGTTTCGGATTGCGGGTGCCGATTCTCCCCAATGATGCGATGGTGCGCATCATGCAGATCGCAGATATCCACCAGTTCGAAGCGTTCACGCCCGACCTATGGAATTTCTCGGTTCATTCGATCGTTGGCGGTGACAGCGGCGTGGCGCAGGCGCGCTCTGGCTTGAATCTCTGGATTCCCCTGCACGGAGGCGTGCAACTGGTCTCGAATTACTCGCTGACTCTTCGTCGCCGCCTGGTCAATCTTCTTGCAGGCCTGCAGGTCAGAGGGCGAGCCGGCTTGACGAGCGGCGACGTCGTTTACGGCGAGCGCACGATGCATGAGGCGGGGCTCATCCTCGAGTTTCCCACTGCCAAGGTGCGGCCGGGATTTGTGGTCAGAACGCCGATCCAGGGTCGAGAGATCGTGGATTGGGTGTTCGGGATCACACTTAGTTTCGAGTAAGATTTACATCCGCACCAGCTCCAACAAATCGGCCCCCCTGCCAACGAACAGACGGCCGTCTTTCGTTTCCATGAGGCTGTCCCAGTACCCTTCGTCGACATCGATCTCCTCGATTTGCTCCAGATCGGCCGACACGCGTATGAGCCGCTCCTCGGTCATGGCGTAGACCCAGCCGTCGCGGCTTGTCACAACCTTCTTGATCGCTTCGGGAGCGACCTTCTTCGTTTGCAGCACAGAGTCGGCGGCAACGTCGTAAACGAACATCACTGAGTCGGCTGACCCGACCAATATGCCGGGCTCGAGCCAGTCGAGGCCCCAGATTTCGAAGGCGTTGTCGACGACGGTCCTTTCGAGCGTCTTCTTGTCGTTCTCGGTATCCCAGACGAAAAGCTTGGACTCTTTAGCCGACGGCCGCGCTCCCAGGCCTCCGCGCACGGATGTCGTGCCGTAGATGTTGCGCTCGCCATCAGAGACCAGGGCGTACACGGACTGATCCTGTACTACGTTTCGGTGAACGGCGATCGAGTCGGTCGCCGGATTTAGGACCGCAAGCGCTCCGCCGAGCCGCCCGTATTCGGCAATCGTTCCGAAATAGATCCGGCCGTCGGATCCTACCGTGCCATGCGGCACGCGGTCCTGGTCGTGCTCGATGGAGCCGAGGATGCGCGGATTGCTCGCGGGTTCGCCTCCCGGCGCCCAAGGTCTGGCGAGGTCGAGGACACTGAAGCGGGCCTTCGTGTAATGCCCGATGTAGACCCGTCCGCCCAGGTAAACGAGGTTATCTATCTGGCCGGGGAACTCGACTGATCGTCCCGGAGACCCCATACTGTCGGTTTTAGGCTGGTACTGGAAGAAGCCCTGATTGATGTACGAGCCCCCCAACACGCTCCCGTCGGGACCTTCAGCGATCGTGTGAATCAGCATCCCGTCTCCAAGAAACTCGCCTTGCCGCCGCAGGACGATCTCTCCCGTGGTCAAGTCGAGAACGGAATACAAGCCCAGCCTTGTCCGCGTGAAGAGATAGTGTTCGCCCGAAACCCCGATGGGATGACCCACGCCCGCAGCGACCACGTGGAATTCGTCTGTGTCGTACCGATAACGGTAGAGGTCCTCCTCCTCAATCGTGCCGAAGTAGACGTCATCACCGTAGGTTTGGAGCGTCCGGTAATTGTGCGGCCAGACGTAGCCTGCCGGCACATCCGCCTGCCTGCGGAGGTCACCCGATTCCGCGTCGAAAAACAGGAGGGTCGACGGCGGCTCGATGAGCGCGACAACCATGTCCCTGAACCGCGTCGAGTGATTCACCCAGATGCGGTCGCGGAATTGGTCGGGGAGGAGATCGCGACTCCGGCCGGTCTCGAGGTCATATTGCTTGAACGCCATTTCTGTGCCGAACGATAGGAAAAGCTTTCCCTCGAATTCGGAGTTGACGTGTCGAAGATAGTACTCGCCGGGTGGATCATCGGTGAGCGGCCCGAGATTATCAAACTCGCCTGTGGCGAGATCCAGGCGCATGAGAGCGCCCTCGGGCCAAGTCCCGACATAGTAGAAACCGTCGCTTCCCCGGTCGATGCTGAAGACGAACTCGAGCCGTTCGTTGTTTGGACGCGGCAGGTCGAACCGATCCGGCGACTCCATTCCAGGCCTCCAGCGGAAGACCTGTCCTTTGAGGTAGGTCCCAATGAAGACATCGTCGCCGATCTTCGAGATCGCTCTCGCGCCGTCGGCCTCCGGCATTCGGATGTACGACGTCTCTCCGGTCGAAGGCTGGAATACCGCTGCCAGCGCCTCTTTGTCCTGTGCGGTTGTCTGGACGATCCGTGCGTCGATGCCGGCCTCAGGATCGAGGACCACGGCGTTGATCAGTTCCAGCTGCCGGTTGCCGGGGCCCAGGTTGCGGAAATGGAGACCTTCTACTTTCGTGGGAAGAAGGTCCTGAGAATTGGCCAGCCGGGCGCAGCCTGCCATCAAGGCGGCAGACACGAAGACGACGAGTGGTTTCAAGTTGGCGTTAAGTCAGATTACACAGTGTCGTAACCTAACCATTCGTAGCCGGAAATCCTTCGTGTCCCCTAACTCTGTCTGCCTGCTGCAAGTGGCGTTCCTCGTGGCGGATAAGGACGGTGAACGCCTCGCCGGCACTTAGCCGCAGGAATCGGTTGAGCGGAGAGCGGATCTTGACGCGATTGATGTCGACTCCGGCAGTTTGCTCTAAGAGAGCTCGACGCTCGGTTTGGACCGAGAGAAGGTTGTCGAGAACCGCCGCGCTCAGTCCGCTTCGCGCCGGTGTGACGGATTCCAGCGTCTTTACCTTGAGCTTTGGATCGGGGGATACGGCCTTTATGAACAGTCGCCCCAGCAAGGTCGGACTGTACGTCGTATCCGATGACCCGCGCTCAGCCGTGGCTATGGCCTCGGCGAGAACCGGATGGTAGGCGCGAGCGGTCAAAACCAGGTGCTCGGCGCACTCGAGGATGCTCCAGGCAGAAGGGCTCGGCTTCCACTGCAGCTGTGCAAGACTGAGCCATTTTAGCTCCTGGACATAGGCGCTGACGACAGCGGCATCCATTGCGAGACTCTCGAGGTAGGGATGGATAGGAGAGGCCATCATGAGTGGGAAATGTCTTCAGGCTGTGAGTCGGAATGCAAGTGGACGGTCCCGACGTCGGACTTCGGACGTCGGACTTCGGACGTTATTTCACCCACACCGTCTTCGCGTTCACAAATTCCCGTATCCCGTGCGGACCCAACTCGCGTCCATAACCGCTCTCATTGATTCCTCCGAACGGAAGGCGTGGGTCTGATTGCACAAGAGAATTGACAAAACAGGCACCAGCTTCAAGTGATTGTTTAGCTATCTCTCGTCCTCGCTTCGTGTCTTTCGTGAACACGGCGGCACCCAATCCGAAGACGGAGTCGTTTGCCGCCCGTATGGCTTCCTCCTCATTGGCTACGGGAATTATTGCGGCGACGGGACCGAACAATTCGTCGTCGAATGCCGGC
>DATKEJ010000535.1:0-4914 GCA_035512315.1 Rhodothermales bacterium
TAAGACGTCGCTGGTCATGAAAATGCTGTCGGGGCTTTCCCGGAAGTCGTTCCTGAGCGCCTATGTCGATCTGTGGCCGACAGACGACGCATCGTCATTCGTTGGGGCGCTCGCTAAAAGCCTTTCGGAGGCGGGGGCCTCTCGGGCCGAGAAGGCATTCGAGACGGCAAAGAGTCTTTTCTCCAACTTGAAGCCTGCGCTGACGCTCGATCAGTCCGGCAATCCGTCCCTCCAGTTTGGTGCGACGCCGTACGCAATCCCAGAGCCGGACTTGCGAGAGGCTCTGGAGGCTGCTCAGAGCATCGCGTCGAAACGAAACCGGAAGGTCGTGGTGGTGCTCGACGAATTCCAGCGGGTGGCAGAGTACGACGACGATACCGTCGAGCGGACCCTTCGGTCGGTCATTCAGTCGCACAAGGACGTTGCGTACCTGTTTCTGGGAAGCCGAAAGCATCTCATCCGATCGATGTTCCTGGACACGGGACGGCCTCTGTACCGCTCGGCGACGCACTATCCACTCCAGCCTATCGAATCAAAGCATTGGATCGGGTTCATCTTGAGCCGGTTCGAGCGCGAGGGTCGATCCATCCCGATACCGGTTGTTGAGCGCCTGTGCGTATTGACCGACGGCCATCCGTTCTACACACAATATCTCGCCCATGCACTCTGGGAGTTGACGCCCGCCGGGGAGATGGCGGATGACGCGCGTCTGGACGCGGCGCTGGATCTTCTGCTCGAACGAGAATCCTACGCCTATATGGTGTTGTGGGACTCGCTCACGATGAACCAGCTGCGCCTCCTGCGCGGGTTTGCCCTGGCGGGTGACGATTTGGCCCCGTTCTCCGGCGAGTTTGCTCGCACGTTCGGTCTGTCGACTCCGGCAAACACCCAGAGCGCAGCGAAGGGTCTCCTCGCGCGAGACATCATCGACAGGGAGGAGGGGTCGTTCGTGATCATCGATCGGTTTCTGAAGTTGTGGGTGAAACGGACCTTTGGGCCCTAGGAATGGATGAGAGATGGCAGATGGCAAATGGCAAATGGCAGATGGCAGATGGAAGATGGAAGATTGCCGTGAGCCTGCCCCGAGTGAGCGAGCATGAGCTGTCGGTTCGTCCAATACCGTGGTCGAGCGACGAGGGGTAGGGGCAGGCCAGAGCCCAACGGCCTCGACTCGTTTGGAGTCACCGTAGGAGCGTCGGCCTGCCCGTCCCGGGAGCGCAAGAAGCCGCACCAGATCCCGGCGCTACCGTTCCTAAAGGCTATCGATCTGAAACTTATTTCGGAGATACCGGCTCTTCCAGTCTGGCCGTAGAGCGTCCAGCAGGAGCGCCTCTGCCGCGCCGGTCGCATAGAACGCGAGTCGTTTCTCCGCGGCGAGGTCCAGGTTCTCCAGTTCATCTAGTAACGCAGCCCGAATTGAATCCGCCGCTGCCCCATAAGACATGAAGTCGGGGAGCGCCTCGAACGCCGGGAGCGGCGAGTGGTGACTGGCGGCCGTCTCGGCAACGCGATGCTCGATGTATCGCGCGACGCCTTCCTGCCAGAGCTGAAACGACAGGTAACGGTAATCCGCATCAGCGAGTTGGTTGCGGAGGTCGGATCTTGCGGTCACGACCCGGTCGTAGGTCTCCTGCGAAACTGGTGAGTCGAGAGAATCGAGCGCCTGCAGAAGTGCATCCCTGTAGACAGCAAATCGCTCGATCACGGTACCGGAATCGTACGGAAAGGAATAGTCGAGCATCCACATCCCGGTTTCGTCGCCGCCTGACAACTCGAGTGCAGCGACGGCATCGTAGTAATCGGGCTGGGCGGTCTGGAGTTGGTGGAAGTGTTCGTGTAGTACGGTCAGAACCCAGGCGGTGGACGACCGTCCGGTGTTTTCCGGTTGTCCGATTACAACGGTTGGGACGCCGCCCACCGCCGGAAACGTCGCCAGGAGGTTCGTTGCGAACCCGCGCGGCCGAACGTACACATTGCTCTGCAAGAGGGAGTCGTAACCGGCGGGTGCAAAATTGTCTGACGGCCGAGGGTGTCGTATCAGGAACTCTTGATCGGGGGTGACGACCAGCACCGCGAACGGCGCGTCACTCCATCCGGCCCACACACGATCCTGGATGTCGCGTGCGAGCGCGAAAGCCTCGGCGAGACGAATCCGGTCGTCTGCGGGGAGGTCCGGCTGCTGAGCTTTCGAATCCACCGCCGAGAAAACAAGGAGGAAAACGAGTACGGTCCGCACAATCCTTTGTTTGGGTTTAGTTGAGGGCTACGTAACGATCCACGCGCCGGTTTTCGTATACGGACGCATGAGGGCATGCCGGGCCTATTTCAGCACAAGGCGCTTCGTTGCCGAGCCATGCTTAGAGGACAGTCTTAGAAGGTAAGTGCCTGGTGCTGCGTCCTGGGGTGACCATTCGAGCCGGTGTTTTCCGGGCGGAAGCGGGCCGTCGTGGATCCGGTTCATCCATCTGCCCGCGACGTCGAACACGTCGATTCTGACGATCTCGGATGTCGCGAGCTCGACATCGACCGTCACGGAGCTCACCACCGGATTCGGGTACGTCTCGAAGCGCGTGATATGACCAGGCAGCGTACTCTCGGGTTCGGCGGAGGTAGTTGTTCCGAACACGAACTTTGCGTACCGGGCGGCCCGGACGGAATACCCATCGGTTGCCGTCACGGTCCATCGATACGTTGCACCGATGCTGAACTCGGACCGGTCGACGAAGGCCGTCGTCTCGCTTATATCCGTTATTGCTATATCGACTCCAGTGAAGGGAGTAGAGGACGCGATCGTTGTCTTCAGCGCGTTCCCATGAAAAGGTCAGAGTCTCCCCGTGCGACGAAACTGCATCGCCGGTCGGACTGATCAGTGAGAACTGAGCCGGCGGATCGTTCAGTCCGACGCTCTCCACGATGGTGACAAAACGGTTTGCAGCCACGTTTTCGAGCCGGTCGACCATGCCGCTCGGCCAACGGACGATCACGGAATCGACTTCGGTCGCGCTACCGAGGCCGAAATGGGCCGATAGATTGTGGTTCTGCGAGGTCATTCCGTCGCCGGCGGTGATCTCCCGTACCTGGTGAAGCCCCGCCGCGTAAAGATCGATGCTCGCGCCGACGCCGAAATGATTGGAAGTCGTGCCGCGAAGCGAAATCATGAGGAACCGGTTCTCGCCACCCAGATTCATCAGCAACTGGTCGGATTCGGCGGAGGGATGGAAGATGTCGATCCAGCCGTCTCCGTTGACGTCGCCTACGGCTACCCCTACGCTCGAGATCGTGGGCAGCGCCAGTTGCGGCCAGATATCGGTGAACGTGCCGTCGGCGTTGTTTCGGAAGAGAGCCGGCTGGAGCGGGTCGCCGTCTGCACACGAAGAGGTCAACCCAACCGTCGTTGTCAAAATCCGCCGCCGCCACGGCGATGCTATGCGAGTGGGCGGCGCGGCCGACCCCGGCATCCTCGGTAACGTCCTGAAAACCGTCGTCTCCGAGATTTCTGTAGAGGGTGTTTTCCGCCGTAGTGGGGCGACCGCCTCCCTGCCCGTTGTTTCCCACGTAGAAATCGAGAAGGCCGTCATTGTCATAGTCGAGCCAGACCACTCCCCAGCTGGGACGATCATCCACGATCCCGAGTTCGTAGCCGACGTTCTCGAACGCTCCGTCGTCATTTCGGAAGAGGATGTTCTGCCGAAGCGTGTCGCCCGGCGGAGTCGAGCATTGCGTAAGCATGATGTCGGGGTCACCATCGCCGTCATAGTCGGCAACCGCGACGCCGTATGCAAGGCTGAACCCGAATCCAGAAGCTGCGGCCACATTCTGGAAAAAATCGAGGCCGACATTCCGGTACAATCTCGGAACGCCTCCATCGATGCCGACAAAGAGATCGAGCAGTCCGTCGCGGTCGAAATCCGTCCACACCGATCCCTGCACGATGTCGACGTCGCGAATTCCGCTATCGTTCGAATGCTCCTCGAATCGCAGTGCCTTTCGGCTGAGGTAGTAGGGGAGGTTCGGGTCGAGGTCCATGAAGAATGTCTCGACGAAACCGTCGTTGTCGGAATCGCCGAAAATGGCGCCGAAGCTGCCGCCGGGTCGTGGCTCGAAGTTGAGATCCTCAAACACGTCGGTGAATCGGCCGTCGGCCTCCTGGAGGTAGAGACGATTGCGCCGGTAGAGATCGACGCGTCCGTCGGCGTTGACGTCGACGACACTCGCGCCGAGTGCTATATCTGGATCAAATGCCGGCAGGAGATGAGACGCGTCGTAGAACGCTTGGGCGTCACAGGGTCGGAAGGTTGCAGCGACCATGCAAATGCATGCGGGAATGATGGCAGTCAGTCTTGGCAGCATGCCCTAAATCACCGCCGGGGGACACAGAGAGGATGTAAAAGTGCGTACCCCTCTCTCTCACTCGCTCCTCATCCTTCGCAGATGCGACTCGTAATCCGGCCTCACACGTTCATACGGCTCGGTCATAAGAGGCGACGAGATCATGAAGTCGGCTGAGGAGCGATTGCAGGCGACCGGTATGTTCCACACGACCGCAATCCGGAGCAGGGCCTTCACATCTGGGTCGTGCGGTTGCGGCTCGAGCGGATCCCAGAAGAATATCATAAAATCGACGGTGCCCTCGGTGATGAGTGCCCCGATCTGCTGATCGCCCCCGAGTGGGCCGCTCTGAAGCCGCGTCACCTCGAGTCCGAGTTCGGAATCGATCATTGCGCCCGTGGTACCGGTCGCATAAATCTCGTGGAGGCTGAGCAGCTCGCGGTTGAATTTCGCCCACTCGAGGAGGTCCTTCTTGCGGTTGTCGTGTGCGACGAGTGCGATGTGCTTGCGGGCGCTGAGGAGGTCTCTTGTCATGAGGTAGGAGGGTTGGAGGGTGGTGGTTCGGTTTCTCACGCAAAGTTGGGA
>DATKEJ010000536.1:0-6643 GCA_035512315.1 Rhodothermales bacterium
CATACCTTCAGCTACGACTTCCCGCTGCACCCCGGACGCCAGAGAAAGGTGGGTTTTTCGCCCGGCGAAATGATTTTGACGCGCGGAAGCTACGACAGTTAGATCTGACGCACAAACCGGTCGCGAACCTTGGCACAGAACGCAAAGAAGCGAGTAGGGGTGATCTTCGGCGGGGCGTCCGTTGAACACGAGGTTTCTGTGATAACGGGAATCCAGGCCTTGCTCGCCCTGAGAGACACACCTTATGAGCCGATCCCGATCTACGTCGACAAGTCCGGCAAATGGTTCACCGGGAGTGTCCTCTGCGAAATCGACCGCTACCGCGATCCCAAGGAGTTGACAAGATCGGCGACCCCCGTTTCGCCGGCGTCGGAGCCGGCCGGCCGGCTCGTCCTCGTTGGGACAAAGAATGGACTGTTTTCGCGCCCAAGCCGATTGTCCGTAGACGTGCTGCTTCTGGCTATGCACGGATAGGAGGGTGAGGACGGCAGTCTTCAGGGACTCTGCGAGACGCTCAATGTGCCCTATACGGGCTCAGACGTTACTGCCTCCGCCGTTGGCATGGACAAATCGGTCGCCAAGACTCTGTGTGCGGCAGTGGGAGTCCCCGTCGTCGACTCCGTCGTCATTCGAGAACACGAATGGCGAGGGCAGGAAGACGCCCGGCTGCGACAATGTGAAGGGGCCCTCGGATTCCCAATGATCGTAAAGCCGTGTCGGCTAGGATCGTCCATCGGCATCCACAAGGTCGGCAATTTGGAAGAACTCGAATCGGCAATCGAGGATTGTCTTCGTCTGGATGAAAAGATCCTAATTGAAAAATGCGTTGCACCGCTGAGAGAGTTCAATTGTTCGGTGATCGGAGACGTTGAAAGCACGCGTGTCAGTGTGATCGAGGAGCCGGTGCGCGTCGAAGGCGCCGCTTTGCTGTCGTTCGAACAGAAGTACCAGCGAGGCGGGAAAGACTCAGCGTCGAAATCCGGCGTCGGAGGACAGGGGATGGCGTCGCTCGACCGGATTATCCCGGCGGAGATTCCGGAGGAGCTGGCCGCGAATATCCGCCGGCTGGCCGACCGAATCTTCAGAACCATCGGATGCGCCGGCGTCGCCAGAATTGATTTCCTGTTCGACGAACCTGAGAGGCAGCTTTACTTCAACGAAATCAATACCATACCAGGATCTTTTTCATTCTACCTCTGGAAGCCGGCCGGTCTTGAATTCGACGAGCTTCTCACGAGGCAGATCGAGATTGCCATTGAGCGACACCGTCGTAAACTTGGGAAAATCCGCTCGTACGATACAGACCTGCTTTCGAGAAATGCGCTCCGGGGCGTGAAGGGAAAGACAGGTTGAGCCCGCTTTCGAAAACCCGCGTGACATACTCGAGAATTCAATGCTGCATTGAGTGCGGGGTGGCCTACCTGCCAAAGGCACAATACGCACTCAGGACCCTCCTCAGGCCTATCCGGCTGGAACCCGAGTGGGTCACGAGAGATGCCCTCCGCGACGTCGGTATCTTCTACGGAGCTGATGCCCAAGGCATCGGGGCAGACAATCTTGTGGTATCGCTCGAGACGTCGACCGAATTGTACTTCTCGACTCGGTCGACAATGCCGCACCTTCCTCAAGAAATCAGCGCAGACGGATTGCTGCGACTCTTCCCGTTCCAAGCGCCGGAGTCTAACGACGCCGTCTCCGTCAACGAGCTCTCGTGGGACCCGATCGCCTCAGCATTCTTTTTTCTCTCCGGCTGGCAGGAGTGGGTAGATGACACGAGGGACGTCCACGGTCGTTTTCCGTACGAGCGAAGCATCCTTGCGCTTTACAACCTTGCCGGCAACCCGATGGTCGATCGATACAGAAGGTATTTGCGCGGGAGGCTCGAAGCGCTAGGATTGAGCATCACACGCAGGCTATGGAACGGCAGGGAATCGGCGGTTTGCATTACCCACGACATCGACTATCATCGAAAGTGGCGACCCGGAATTCTCGTCGGCGAAACGATGAAGAACGTCGTCAGAAGCTCTCCGGCGGGGCGTCTCAATGGGCTCGCTCGACTAGCGCGCTCCCTCGGCACGTCCATTGCGCAGGGAGATCCCTTCCGCCGGTCTGCAAATGAGATGATCGCTGCCGAAACTGTCGCTGGATTCGGCGCCACGTGGTTCTTCAAGGCCGCGGCGCACGGATCCTTTGATGTCGACTACTCTATTGAAAAAGGTTGGATCCGGCGCATCATCGATCACCTCGAGATCTCCGGATTTGAAATTGGCCTGCACACCAGCTACTTCGCGTCGGATCATCCAGGGTACGTCGAGTACGAGCATGAGCGCCTCCAGGGGGTTCTGGCCGGCGGCCTTCAATGCGTCAGATCGCATTACCTGAGGTGGTTTGTCAGCACAACGGCCCGGATTTACTCGGATGCAGGGTTCTTCATCGATTCGAGTCTCGGCTTCGCCGAACGGGAAGGCTTCAGAAACGGAACAACGGTGCCCTTCCGCATCTTCGACATACCGGCCAATCAGCCGCTGGACATCTGGGAGATGCCGCTGGCGATCATGGACACCACCCTGTACGGATATCGGGATCTCGATCTTCAGGCCGGAATTGAAGCTACACGTCGACTCATAGACGTCACCAAGGAATTCGGAGGCGTACTCGTCATCCTATGGCACAACATCATGCTCGACACGCTGGGAAATGACCGGATCGCACCGCACTTCGCAGAGATTCTCGAGGAACTTGATCCAAAGACCGTCTACGTTGCCTCCCTTCGAGATGCCCTGTCGGTCTGGCTTGACCAGACGGCTGCCACGACTCAAGGCGATGAATGACAGCGCAATTATTGTGTTCGGCAAGAACCCGACCCCCGGAAAGGTCAAGACGCGGTTGGCGTCCGAATTTGGCCTTGACGGCGCGGCGGAGCTCTATGGGGCCCTCCTGATCGACACGCTGGTCCGCTTCAGCCAATTGGGCGCGGCAGTGCGTCTCTACCTGGCGCCTACCACTGAACCGATCTCAGCAACGGTTGCGCCGTTCGATGGGAAACGTTTACGACAGCGGGGAAACGGCCTCGGGCCGCGAATGAAACATGCGTTCGAAGATACCTTCGACGAAGGATACCATCTGGTCGTGATCATTGGATCTGACCACCCGACGTTGCCCCTGTCGACAATTGAGCAGGCATTCACTGAGCTCCGGCGTCCCGATACTGTCGTTATCGGACCCTCGCACGATGGCGGGTACTATCTTTTGGGCTTATCTGAAGCGACTGGCGTTCTGTTCGACGGCATGACGTACAGCCATCCTGACGTGTTCGTCCAGTCGGGCGCCCGGGCACGTTCGGCCGGTCTGAAGATTGTGACGCTGGAGCCATGGTACGACATCGACACGCCGCACGATGTCCGCCGGCTGGCCGCCGACCTCATCGGGGACGAAACACCTTGCCCCCACACGCGGGAGTGGCTCCTCGAGGCCGGTTTGATGCAAAACGCATCGGTAGCTGAAGGAAGCGCTTCCGAAAAGCTGTATTTTGAACCGCCACCGCAGATGCACGAACGCAGCAACGAATGATAGAAGAGGTCGCCATTCCGCATCAGAGTACCCTGTCTACGGGTGCGGGGAGCCTGATCACTCTCGAGCAGTTCATCATCAATCGCCAGAATGACTTCAGGCACGCCACCGGTGAGCTCACCAGGCTACTCTATGACATCAGCCTCGCCTCGAAGGTCGTCAATCGGGACGTAAACAAGGCGGGGCTGGTCGACATCTTCGGTAATACGGGCAGCGAGAACATCCACGGCGAGGCCCAGAAGAAGCTCGATCTGCTCGCTCATCGGGAGTTCGTAATGGCCCTCAGGAGGGGGGGCGAATGCTGCCTGATCGGGTCGGAAGAGCATGAAGAGGCCATACCGCTCAGGACGAGCAACGAAGGATCGGGCAAGTACATCGTACTGCTCGATCCGCTGGACGGGTCATCGAACATCGACGTCAACGTTTCGATCGGTACAATCTTCTCGATTTATCGGTGTCCGGATGGGATCACCAACCCCAGTATGGAGGAAGCGCTTCAGCCAGGTGATAACCAGGTCGCCGCTGGATACGTCATTTACGGATCCTCAACCATGCTGGTTTACACGACCGGGAGCGGCGTTAATGGGTTTACACTGGATCCGTCGATAGGGGAATTCATTCTTTCGCATCCTAGCATGCGCATCCCGAGGAGAGGGAAGATCTACTCTATAAATGAAGGCAATTATAACTCTTGGGAAGATGGCCTGAAGAAATACATTAAGTGGCTGCAGTATGAGGAAGCCGCTTCGAACAGGCCCTATACGGCCCGTTACATAGGGTCGCTTGTGGCGGACTTTCACCGAAATCTCCTCAAGGGCGGCATTTACATCTACCCGGCCAATACGAGGAGTCCCTCCGGAAAGATCAGGTTGATGTACGAAGCGAATCCGATGGCGTTTATCGTCGAGCAGGCCGGAGGGCTCGCCACTGACGGTTATCGCAGGATCCTTGAGATCCCGCCGAAGATGCTCCACCAGCGAACGCCGATCTACATTGGCAGTCCCGACATGGTCAGCACGGCCAATGAGTTTCTGACGGGTCAGCGACAACTCTCTCGTTAACCGACGCGGTGAGGGGCTGTCGATCGCTGCGCGCGTCCAGGCGCCGCGACGTCTGACGGTGCGGCACCCAGGAACGCCATCATCCTTCGGTTTGTGTTGTCTTGACGGATGCGCATGGCGAAAAGCACTGCGTTCAAGACCACAAGGTCGAAAATCAGATACCACCACAGGCTGCCGAACAGGAGCGCAGCGTACATGACCACCATGCGCGTATTCGTAGTCAGAGCATTGTAGAAGGGGAGATGCGGCTTGTTGAGCCTTCGGTATTCCTCTTTGACGGGGTCCGGAATTTCATCGCCGAAGCGATCGGTTGCTGCTGCCTTCAGGGCGTCGAGACTGCCTGACATTCGCTCCTGCATCCTGGTGTAGGGGATGTAGAGCCACCAGAGAAGCTTCTCGATCGGTCTTTGCCGCCACGACATTTCGTCGTACTCCTGACTAACCACGTCTGAATGATCAATCTCGCCTTTCCGGGGATCGACAACGAAAAAGAGGTAGAGATTCCTGTAGTAGTCTGCGAACGCACTTTGTGCCGAATGCGACAGGGCCGCCAGAAAGCCCAAGACATAAACCCACCAGAATCCGGTCGCGAGGCCGAGTCTCAAGCAAATATGGATGTAAACGCTCAGGAATTTGAAGCTGTCGGAGAGCCCGTCGAGGACCCGTCCGAGGCGCGACCTCATGTTCGCCATTCTCGCGAGCTGGCCATCGGCGCCGTCGAAGGCCTGGCCGAGCATCCAGCAGACAATTCCGAGGAGGTTGAGCGTGAGGTCTTCATAGAAGAACAGGTGACCGCCGAGGACGCCGAAAAGCATCCCGACGACCGAAAGGGTGTTGGGGCCTATCCCTAGTTTCAGAGAGGCCAGGGCGATCGCATAGCCGATCGGGCGGTAGAAGTGAATGTCGATCACCTCTTCCACATCGAGTCCCTTGTAGGTGGCAGCGATTCTGCTTTGGCGCCCGGTCATCTCCGGCTCGGTCATGTGTGGTTCCGCCTTGGTTTGGCGAAGTTACGAGGTAATCGGTAAACGGATTCACCGGAAGCGTCACGGCAGAGCACGACCATTCAATCCCTCAGTACAATCGACGACAATCGTGGGTACGTAATCTGTAGTAAATGTAGACGATGGAATCACTGGTTGTGTTTCTGAACGGCTATTAACCGCAGCGGCGATTATCTTTCGCGAATATGATCGCGATTCATCTGGAGATCGTCAGGAGGAATGGTCACATACAAAGAATCCGGCGTCGATATCTCTGCTGGAGAAGAGACTATCCGTCGAATCAAACCTCTCGTGCGGAGCACATTCACGGAGGGTGTACTGGCCGACATCGGATCCTTCGGCGCTTTCTTTGCACCGCCCTGGAAGGAATTCCATGAACCGGTGATTGTGGCATCCGTAGACGGGGTTGGAACGAAGCTGGCGGTTGCTGCGGCGTGCGATCGACACGATACGGTTGGGCAGGATCTCGTGAATCATTGCGTGAATGACATCGCAGTTTGCGGCGCCGTCCCAATGTTCTTCATGGATTACTTCGCGGCAGGGCGCCTCGATCCAGATCGAACCGTTTCCGTAATTGAGGGCTTTACGATAGCCTGCCGCGAGAACGGATGCGCCCTCATCGGAGGCGAGATGGCCGAGATGCCGGGTATGTACTCCGGAGACGACTACGACGTGGCCGGGACGATCGTCGGCATGGTCGATAGGCGCCGCATCGTCGACGGGGCCGGGATCGATGACGGCAGCGTTGTCCTCGGCCTGCCGTCCACAGGATTGCACACGAACGGATACTCATTGGCGAGAAGAGTCCTATTCTCAAAGTTCGACGTCAACGACGCTCCGGAGGAGCTCGCAGGAGAGACGATCGGAGAAGCACTGCTGCGGGTACACCGATCGTACCTGAAGCCGATCCGCCGACTCGTCGAGGAAGACATGGTCTCCGGTCTCGCCCACATTACCGGAGGCGGGATCGAAGGAAACACCCGACGCATCATTCCGGAGGGGTTTGCA
>DATKEJ010000537.1:0-5284 GCA_035512315.1 Rhodothermales bacterium
TGTGCGGACCGTAGCCGGGTCAAAAACGGCTCGCTGCGTTGAATCGGAACTCATGCCAGGGGCATTACGACGCAGTCCGTCAGGAACGGATTGTCGACTGAGATCGCATCGCCGGCCGCCTTGCCGGGAATCGGAAAAAGGCGAGATGGATTGCTGGGCATCCGGCTGCTAGGTGAGGCTAAAGCGGCCAATCGCGGAGAATGCGCTCGGTCTCTTCCGAGTGCCCCGATTCGTCGCGAACCATGTCTTCGAGCTGGACTGACAGACCCTTGTCTCCTAGAGCATCGGCTTCCTTGGCCCGCTGCGTGTAATCGGACGTCGCCTTCCGCTCGGCAACGAGGACGGCCTGCAGCATTTCACGGTTCGTGTGCGCTTCGGGCACCGGTAGCGGGGTGGTCGTCGGTTCACCGCCCATGGCGACGATCTTGTTCGCGAGGTATTGGGCGTGCACCTGCTCGTCGGCAACTTCAGTCAGGAAAAACTGGGCAAGCTGTGGGCGGAACGGTCCTGTGGCCTTTGCCGCGTAGGTGATGTATTGAATTATGGCGCTCAGTTCGCCGGCCAAGTCTTCGTTCAGATGGTCGATTAAGCTTTGCTTGTTCACTATGGTCTCGTTAACAATTCGTCTGATGACCGACTCGTTGAACACGGGAGCACCCTTTCAAGTTGCCTCACAGTCCAGCGATGGACGGTCCAGCGGGCCGGTTGACGCCGCTGATCAAGCGTCGGTGATAGTCTACCTGCCCAAGATGATAGGCGGTGTGACTGACCAGGTGTGTGAGGAAAAGCCGGATACTGAGCGTCCGGTCGCCGATTTCGATCGGATACTGGTGGTCGGAGTCGGGCTCCGAGAGGCGATCGAGGGTATCGGAAACCGCTCGCATCGCGGCTTCAATGCGATGCTCGATGACGGACAGCGGGACGTCTCGGTCGGAGAACTCTGCCATTCTGTCTCGCTCGTATCCGGTACCGCCGAGCTGCGCGCCGATGTAGTACTGGAGATTCCCGACGATGTGAAGCGCAAGAGTTCCAGCCGAGTTCCCGATGCCGGGAGGGACCGACCAGATCGTCTCCTCTGTGGGATACGCTTTGAGGGCCGCGCGGAGAGCCCCCAGATCCCTGAGGAGTACTTGTCGGAGTTCGAGGATCACTGCCGCTCCGGTTCCGCGGGTTCGGTCCAGAATTGCTGTTCCTTATCCTTGCCGGCCTCTTCGATGCTCGCATGATCTCGGAAAAGGCGTCCATATCGCTGGGCTGGCATCTCTCCGTGAGGATTGATCCCGCACCGCTCGCCTCTCGCCTGGTAGATCCGGAAATGCGGATTGACCGACAGATCGCATTTAACGTGGTTCGGGGAAAAGCGAATGGTAAATCCCGCCCTGCGCCTGTCTGAGGGGTTACCAGGCGAGCAATGAAGGAGTTTGTCGTCATGGATCGACACGGCCCCTCGCGCCAGGTTGACGCTGACCACGGTGTCGAGGTCGAATTCCGATGTGTCAGCAACGAGGCTCAGTACCGAGTCTGAGCCAGGGGCACGGTTGTGCGGAACAAGCCGGCGTGTGTGCGACTTTGGAATTACCTGCATGGCGCCATTCTCCTCGTCGACGTCGTCGAAAGCGATCCAGACCGTCAGGGACTCGATCGGGCGGAGCGGCCAATAGTAGGCATCCTGGTGCCACGCGACCGTTTCGAGCGATCGGGCCTCCTTAATGAAGAAGTTCGATGCCCACATATAGAAATTCGGTCCAAGCAGCGGCTCCACGTAATCGAGGATGCGCTCGTCCATGCAGATGTCGAAAAGGAAGCGGCTCGCTTCGTGCCACTCCCGAATCTCCTTCGTCGACTCGCCCGGCTGCAGCAGAGCGAGAATCTCCCTGAGTTCCTCGTTCAGGGCATCGATCTCGGCCGGACTGAAAACCGGCAGCCCGTCCACGTATCCCTCCTCACGAAACTGAATTACCTGGTCACCGGTCATCATGACTGTTCTGCTGTTGGTACTTGGTGCTGACGATCTGCAATGTTCGTCATCCCGGGCCCCGGATCTGGTCCGGGGCAGGCTTTGACCCGGGATCCAGAAGTTAGGAATCTAACACGCCACCGCTCGCATTGCACTGCAATCTTCTCGCCCGTATGAGGAATCGACGTGCTAGCAGCTCGACGCTCGACGCTCGACGTTCGACATTCGACATTCGACGTTCGACGTTCAACGTTCGACGTCACGGCTTGGCACTTGGCAACGGGTCGCTTGGGGAGATTGCCCCTCCCTGGTTCAATGCCACCGAGCGGTATTCAAGTCGTTCTTCCTGTACGTCATCTTCATGAGACACGATGAGATATACGACGAGCTTTTCACCGTCCCGTATGAGCGTCATCCCGTCGAAATACGCCGCCGCGGGCTCCATCTTGACGAGCGGAAACGCCACAAATCCGTCCCTTTCCTCCCAGGCGACGAAATCGCCTCCGAAGTGCTTGACCTTCCAAAGGAGGCTTCCGTTCTCCACGGTGATGGTCTGGATCTCATATATCGAGGGCTTGCCGTCGTGAGCGAGCTTGAAGAGTCCGGCCATCGACCCGTTCGAGGGTGGTGTCCAGACCTCTTCGATGGTTCCGCCGAAGCCCTCCCCTGTCCAGGCTCCGGCGAGCCACGCCATATCCTCGAGAACAGCCGGCGGAGACTGCGCCCCTTCGTCCAGCCCGAGCACGTGCTCGGTCCTGGCGGTTTGCGCGTCGGAACTTTGGATCACGACCAGGCAAAGGACGATCAGCGGTAGGAGTCGATTCATGGTTGGAAACTTTTCAGCCGGAGGTTGAGAATCCGTTACGTCGTCAAAGCCGCCACGTTTCAGTCGGTCATCCGAGGGGCGGAAGAATGCCCTGCAGGATGAGCAGCTGGAGTACCAGGAACGAGATCGTCAACGAGAGAAGGAACGCCAGGATCGAAAACAGTACGTCCCAGCGATGCTCCTTGTTCTTCGGGCTCCAGGGCCCGCCGAAGCGGAGAACGAATCGTCGATCAAGAAGACGGGTACTGGCCCACTGGAGAATCGGTACCACCACGAACATCAGCACGCCGGCAAATACAGGCAAGATGATGAAAAAGTGCAAGAGCGGGCCGTCCATGATTCAAACTTGCGACCGTATTTATCCAACCGCATTGGCCTGCTCGATTCGAGCGGTCCGCAACGTCGAGGCCACTTCGAGGACCGGAGCCGTAAGCACACGATCCCGGTTGCGAGCGAGGTAGTCAAGTACTGGAACGTAGTCACTTTCCCGAACCGAAAGAACCTCCCCATCGACGTCATGATAGACAAGAATCAGCCACTGACCCGTCAGAGCGAGCCTTTCGATCAGATCGATGACGTCAGTCGCGCTCAAACGCTCGACCGGAGTGCCGATCAGAGCGGCCGGATCGAGCACGCCGGGCCGGTTGCCGAATCCGATTTCACCGCCCGCCCTGCCGGCGAGAAAGTGCCTCGCAATGACCGGAACGTAAGACCGCCGCGCCTCTCCACGCCCGATGTAGGTGGCGTAGCACGGATAGGCGAAAGTCCATGCGGTCTGGTGCGGAGCGAGTGTCTCGAGCCGGACCTGTGCGGCAAGGACGTCGTTCTCAACCTCGTCCAGGGTCATGTCTTCGAGGCCTCGTCCGCCGGTGATGGCGCATGGGCAGGGGTGCGAGAGGGTGTGGTTTCCGAGCTCGTGACCGCGCTGGGAAGCCTCGCGCCACGGCTGCGCAAAATCCATGAGACGATCCCTCGGATTCAAATAGAATGTGGCGCGAAGTTCGCGCTCGTCCAGAGGCGGGACGGCATGAGCCAGCTGATTTGCCGTTCCGTCGTCGAAGGTCAATGAAACGGCGCCGAGACGGCCGGAGAAGTGGCCGCCCGGATCATTCTCAGGCATATTCACCTTCAGCGATGCGCATCAGCTCGTGACGATGCTCGTGGATCTTGGCAATCGCCTGGGTCAGGAGGTCGGGCCTGTCGTCTTCGCATCCGAAGATGGACCAGTGCCCGAGCACGATCCGGTTCTCGCGGAACTCGTCGGCGACGGGCAGCTCCCATCGCGACGGATCGATCGCGGACGTGTACTCGGCGCTCAACTGATGACGCTTCTTCGTGTGCGGGTAGTATACCTCGCTCCGGTGCAGCGGCGTGTAACTGTTCCAGAACTCGAATCCGAGCTCGGCGGATAGTGCTTTCCGGAAGATCGCAACATCCAATCCGTCAAATTCCTCGGGCTCGAACAGAAAAAGGAAGCCGTAGCTGCACTGCCTCGTCAGCTTAGGATGTCGCCTGAGCGATCGAGCACCCGGCGCAGCGTCCACGGCGGCATCGAGGGCACTGCCCATCCGGTCTACGGTTTCGCAGTTGACGACGTGCGCAGCGAGTTGGCCTCGAAGGATCGCGGCCTGCAAGGACGTCATCCGGTAGTTGCCGCTGTGCACTTTCAGGCCCGGCCGAAACTCACGGCCGCAGCTGCGCTGGCTAACGACCTTCCAGTAGTGGTCTTCGTCATTGATCAGGAGGGCGCCGCCTTCTCCGCAGTTCATCAGTTTCGATCTCTGGAAACTGAACGATCCGAACGCTCCCATGGTGCCGGCCCCTGCATCTCCCCAGCGCGATCCGTGAGCGTGGGCACAGTCCTCAATAATGACGATGCCGTGCCGCGCGGCAATGGACCGAATTGCGTCCATATCCGACATCCGGTGATACAGGTGAACGGGGATGACCGCTCGCGTCTTCGAGGTGATCGCCCTTTCGAACGCGATCGGATCCATGCAAAGAGTTGTAGGATCGACGTCGACGAGGATAGGTGTTGCGTTCACGTCACAAACCACGGACGCCGTCGCCTGCCACGTCAGACCGGGCACGATAACTTCGTCGCCGACGCCGATGTCGAGTGTTTCGAGAGCCAGTTGAAGCGTGTGCGTGCCGTTAGAGATCAGCGCGCAATGCGGTGATCCGCCGAAATTCGCCCACTCCCTCTCAAAACGAGCGGCCATGGAATCGACGTCGGGCCAATCGTCCCACACGCCGCTTTCGTACGCCTCGAGAAGGTACTCGCGCTCGAGGTCCTTCCTGGAAATCAGGCGCGTCTTGTCGACGAACTTTTCGCAGACCGGCCGACCGCCCCCAAGTGCAAGTTGGGCCACGTGACACCCTCTTTTAGTCGTGTGCAACTGCTAGACACGGAAGATCGTGATTCGCGAGGAAAACGGCGACCTGTCTAGGTACGTGTTTTAAGGGGAGTGCGTCGCACCTATAAGTGCGACGCACTCCCC
>DATKEJ010000538.1:0-3694 GCA_035512315.1 Rhodothermales bacterium
TGACGGACGAGAACCGCGAGGATGCGTTCGTGCCGTCACCATCGGGCACGGCGACATGGCGCTACGCCGCGGAAAATGTGAGAGATTTCGCGTTCGGGCTATCCGACCTGTACAGATGGGATGCCACTTTCGCGGAGGTCGGAGACTGGGACGCCGATGGGACGGCTGACCGGGCAATGATCCACGCGTTCTACAGGCCCGGCACTCCGGCGTGGGAGCGCTCTGCCGAGTACGGAAAGTTCTCCATCGAACATTTGTCCAAGACCGTGATGCCTTATCCCTGGCCGCACATGACGGCGGTCGAGGGCCTCGTCGGCGGCGGCATGGAATACCCCATGATGACGCTCATCGGCGGCAGCCGCTCACCCGGCGCGCTCTTCAGCGTTACGTATCATGAGATCGGGCACATGTGGTTTCCGATGATCGTCGGGCAGGACGAGAAGGAATTTACCTGGATGGATGAAGGACTCACCACCTTCAACCAGACCAACGGCATTCGCGACTTCAATGACAATCCCGACGTCTGGAGGCCCGACCGCCAGTCGTACTACCGCATCGCCGGGAGCGGCTACGAGGTCGAATCGATGCGGCACGGAGACGAGTATCCGCACGGCACCGACGCGCGCGGGCTCGCATCCTATAACAAGCCGGCGGTCATGCTCCACGCGCTGCGGGGACTCCTGGGCGAGGATCTCTTCTACAAGGCCTTCCGGGAGTACGCACATCGATGGGCTTACAAGCACCCGACGCCGTTCGACTTGTTCAATACGTTCGAGGACGTAACCGGCCAGGATCTCGACTGGTTCTGGACGCCTGCGTTCTTCGAAACGTGGACGCTCGATCAGGCCGTTGCCGCGGTGGAATCTGGAGAGGTCGAAGTCAAAGTCACCATCAAGGATCTCGGTCTTACGCCGATGCCCGTGCCCGTAACCGTGACGTACGCTGACGGCCGCCAGGAGTCCGAGCGGCTCGGCGTCGAACCGTGGCTCGAAGGGGCCCGCGAAACGTCGCTGACGTTCCCACCGGGCCAGGTCGTAAAGGTCGAAATAGACCCGGAGGGATTCCTGCCCGACGTCGATCGTTCGAACAACGTCTGGGAAGCTTCGTCTTCCAACTAGACCTGGCCCCCACTCCGATCGAAGAACTCCCTCGCGTTCCCACTGCATCCCGGAGCACCGGGCTGGACGTGCTACGCGCACTCTGGCGCGAGCGCTCGTTCCTCGCGGCGCTCTCGGTGATGCACGAACAGGTAGGCGACATATTCGAGATCTCCCTGCCGGGATTCGAGCCCGTCGTGGTCGTCGGGCCGGATCTGAACCGGCGCCTTCTCGTCAGCGAGCACGAGCGATTCTGCTTTCGTACGGAATCGGACGCCGTCACCAAACTGCTGCGCCACGGGCTGCTCGTGGAAGACGGCGACGAACACGACCGGCTGCGGAACTGCATGAATCCGGCCCTCCACAAACGGGAGGCGATCGATCAGATCCCGGTCATGCTCGAGGAAACTCGATTCGTTACCGGCTCGTGGCGAGACGGCGAAACAGTGGACATGCTGGTCGAGATGCGGAAGGTCGCGCTCGTCATCCTCATCCAGACGCTCTTCAAAATCGACTTCCGTCCGGATCTCGATCGGCTATGGAACCCGATTCTCCGGTCCATCGCCTACATCTCTCCCGGGGCGTGGATCGTCTGGCCTGAGATGCCCCGCATCGGATTTGCGACACAGCTCCGGCTGCTCGATGATTATCTGTATTCAATAATCGCTCGTCGAAAGGAGGAACTGAAATCATCGGGAGAAGCACCTCCGGTTTCGGACTTGCTCGGCGCTCTGGTCGCGACCGAAGGGATGGACGACGACCTCATTCGGGATCAGCTTCTCACGATGCTCATTGCCGGCCACGACACGAGCACGGCCCTGTTTGCCTGGACATTGTGGCTCCTGGGGTCGAATCCTGACGCAATGAGGATCGCGACCCCTCGTCTTCGCCCGCCATCACTTACGCTCCCGCGCGCTACGCCGGGCAGGCTCTCCGGCGGGGGACCACCTCCGAGAGGTTAGCGTCCATTTTACCTTCCCGGCGTACGGATATCCTAGAACCGTGTAATCGCCCGATTCGCCGGCTCGAGCCTTGATCCGCAGCGGCCTTTCCCCCGGAACGGCGACCCAGCCCTCCGCGTCGTCGTATGGGGCACTGCGGACATAAATGCGAAGCTCGATGTTTCGCCAGTCAATCTCCCCGGTGTGCTGCGCCACGGCTGCATGCGGGATCAGCGACGGCGTTCGCGCGAGGAGAACAATCGGAATCGGACCGGCCTCGATGTAGTGCCAGGCGCCGCCGTCGTATTGGATCCCGGTCTGGTAGTCGATCCAGACACCGGGAGGGAGATACATGTCGCGCCCGGGCGACTCCTCGAAAAGCGGTCCGACCAGGAGATCGGAGCCCAACATGTACTCGTCCTCGATAAACCACGACGTCGGATCGTCGGGATACTCGAAGAACAGCGTTCTCAACATAGGATACCCCTCCGTCGACGAGACTTTCGCCTGGGCGAGGATGTAAGGCATCAGCGCATACCTCAATTCCATCGCCCGTCGGAAATCATCCGCGAGTTGCTCATCGTACTCCCACGGCTCGCGAGGCGGCACGCCATGGGTGCGGGTGTGCGACGTGAGCGCTCCGAACGGAATCCACCTTCGGTAAAGGTCGCGAGGCGCTTGCTGGACAAAACCTCCGATGTCGTGGCTCCAATAAGTGAACCCTGACAGGCCAAGGGACAACCCGGCTCGCAGCGTAGCGGCCATGGCCGAGTTCGTGTTTTCCGCATCCCCGCCCCAGTGCACCGGATAACGCTGGCTTCCGGCCCAGGCGCTTCGACCCCAAAGGATATGATCGCCCGTAACTTCAAGTGTTACTTTACTTACAACGTCATTATACCTTACTGGATATAGATTATGTTCGATCCATCCCGTACGCCCGGAAGAGTAGATGCCATGCAGCGGAGCGTCCTCGCCAAAGTCCGCCTTGATGGCGCTGACGCCGAGTTGCAGGAGGCCCCTGAGCTTCTCCTGGTACCACGAGACTGCTCCGGGGTCGCTAAAGTCGAGGATGGCATCCATCGCGGGGACGCCTCCGTTCTCGCTCTCGACCGAGTAGCCGCTTGCCACGACCTCGTCGAAGAGCGGATTCTTCCGCGAGATGTACGGGAGCTGCCACAGGCTCACTCGGAAGCCCTGCTCGCGCAGGTCGGCCAGCATGTCGCCGGCATTCGGGAAGCGTGAGGGCGAGAACTCAAAGTCGCTTCGCCAGTCCGTTTCGAACCAGCCGGTGTCGATGTGGAGGACGTCGGCCGGGATGCGGCGACGGCGGAGCTCATTCGCAACCGACCGGACCTCACCCTCGGACTTATAGGTGATGCGACTCATCCACAGACCGAACGACCAGAGCGGCGGCACGGGGCTGCGCCCGGTGACGGCAGTGTACTCGGCCAGAATCTGTTTCGGGCTTCCGACGAAAATGAACAGGTCGATCTGCTCGTCCCCGCTGTAGATAACATTCGACTGATCGAAATCGTGGCCGAAGTCCATTGTCACAGGAGCGCTGGTATGCGCGAACACCCCGTATCCTCTGCTGCTCATGAAGAACGGGATCGGCTTGTACATCCGCTGTGACTGCGCTCCCATGCCGTCCCTGAG
>DATKEJ010000539.1:0-2408 GCA_035512315.1 Rhodothermales bacterium
CTCGAGTGGGTGCTGGGTCGCCGGTTCCCCTTGACGGCCCGTGCGGGATTATCCTCGAGAAGCCCCGCGTCGACGAGGTATTGGGCAAACCGTCGCAGCGCGGTCAGATAGGTCGACACGGAAACCTGATGGAGTCCTCTAGTCTTCATCAGGTACTGCTTGTACGCCTCGATGTCCTCGACCCGGAATAGAAATCTCGGACGCTGTCCCGCGAACCACCGTTGAAACTCGTTCAGACTGCGCCGATACGTACCTATCGTTTCAGGACTTTTATCCTGGAGATAAGTCGCAACGAAGTCGTCGAGTCTTTGCTCGAGCTCGACGGACGTGAGTTTCAGCGGAGGTCCCGGCATGGTGTTTCGACGTGTACCCGATTTGCGAACGATTGATCGGTCCGAGTCCCTCAGGCGAGCCCAGTCGTGTGGGCCGGTTATGATGTAATCAGCTATCCATTTAATGATTATATCGGATCTTCAAGTCCGATTCCTTCGAGATTTCCGACAAGGTGCTGCAGGTACGAGGCGGCCATTGCTCCGTCGATGATCCGGTGGTCATAGCTCAGTGAGAGATAGACCATATGCGCGATCGCGATCACGTCGCCTAGATCCGGGTGTTCTTTCACGACGGGACGTTTCTTGATCGCCCCCGTCGCGAGAATCGCTACCTGCGGTTGACTGATGATCGGCGTGCCCATCAGGGAGCCGAGCGAACCGACATTGGTTACCGTAAACGTGCCCCCCTGGAGCTCGTCGGGCTGGAGCTGCTTGCTCCTGGCGCGATTTGCCAGATCAGACGCAGCGTGTGCAAGCCCTGAGATATTCATTCCACCCGCGTTTCGAATAACGGGAACAACGAGCCCCGTCTTTTCGATTGCGACCGCGATGCCGATATGGAAATCTCTCTTGACGATAATCTTGGTTTCTTCGACGGAGGCATTGAGGAGGGGATGCTCCTTGAGCGCATCGACGGCGGCCTTGACGAAGAATGGAGTATATGTCAGGCGAACACCCTCCCTTGCTTCGAATGCCTCCTTCTGAGCGTCGCGCAGTCTGACGAGGTTGGTTACGTCCGCTTCAGTGAAGGAGGTGACGTGCGCCGACGTGGCGAGCGAGCGCGTCATATGCTGGGCAATGACTTGGCGTATCCGGTCCATCTCGATGACTTCGACGCGTGATGCGGTCGAAGAACTGTCGGGTTGCGTTCCAACCTGGGTGGGCGAAGCGGCCTGAGCTTGACGCGCCGGCTCGCCTGCAGGCCGCGTGCCGGATGTTCGACGCCCGTCGACGTACGAGAGAATGTCATCCTTGGTCACACGCCCTTCGCGACCCGATCCTGCTATCTCTGCCAGTTCCCCGCTGCTCACTCCCTCGGTTCTGGCGATCGATCGAACGAGTGGAGAGTAGAATCGACCGTCTCCGCCGCGGCGCGGGATAGGTGCTTCGAGCATCCCATCGCCTCCATGCGATGCGGGTGGCGGTGCGGAAGCGGCGGGCGGTTCGGATTTCTTGTCGGCTGCCTCAGGAGTCGGGCTGGACGCGGCCGCGCCGTCGGATGCAGGAGGTCCTTCAGCGGCGATGGTTGCGAGCCGAGTGCCCACGGCGACCGTCTCGCCCTCTGCTACGCTTATTTCCTGTACGATACCTGATGTCGGCGACGGGATTTCGGAGTCGACCTTATCGGTGCCGATTTCGAGGAGCGCCTCGTCGGCTTCGATCTTGTCACCCGGTTTTTTGTGCCAGACCAGTACGGTTCCTTCCATTACGCTCTCGCCCATCTTGGGCATGGTGACCTCGACCACCGTCGAGGAGACTGGCGTGGCGGACCCTTGTGGCAACCGGTCTGCGACTTCTGGCTTTTCAGGAAGCGGTTCTTCTTCTCGCCGGGAGGCCTTTTGCTCAGGTTCGGCGTCGGACGGGGCTGGTTTCGGGCTCTCTGTTTCGGCGCCGGTCTCGGTCTGGATGACAGCGAGAACCGTTCCGACCTCGACGGTTTGGCCTTCGGGGACGACAATTTCCGCGAGCGTACCTGATGCCGGCGACGGGATTTCGGAGTCGACCTTATCGGTTCCGATTTCGAGGAGCGCCTCGTCCTCCTCTACGGGATCGCCGGGCTGCTTGTGCCATGTAAGGACGGTGCCTTCCATCACACTCTCGCCCATCTTCGGCATTACGACTTCGACCTTCGCCATGCTTCACTGCATCCTGTTCCGTCGACCCATGTCGAGAGGGCCGTTATTGCAAAAAGGAAATATAAGCTCCGATTTGCAAAAAAAACCCAGTTTCACTGCTCACTTGATGAGTGGAGCAATCACGAGCGCGACGACGGCGATGAGCTTGATTAGAATATTCAGGCTCGGGCCGCTGGTGTCTTTGAGAGGATCGCCAACCGTATCACCCACGACAGCGGCC
>DATKEJ010000540.1:0-5421 GCA_035512315.1 Rhodothermales bacterium
ATTATGGTTCCATTGAAAGAAGCGCTCGTTCCGATCGTGGCCGAACTGCTCACCTGCCAGAAAACGTTCCCCGCCTGAGCACCGTTGCTCAGTATCACCTGGGTACTGGACCCCACGATGAGGTCGGAACCTGCCTGGAAGATCCATACGGCATTCGGGTCATCCTGGGCGTCGAGGGTGAGATTGCCGGCTGTCAGACTCATCGTCGCGGCGGATGTATAGACGCCCGGGACAAGGGTTAGGCCGCTCAGCTCGGTGACCGACGAGGTGGAAGTTTGCCCGTCCGCGTTGTTGTACGCGGTGGTCAAGTCGGTCTGCGCGTTTGCTGCCTCCGTCGTGGTCTCGTATATCGTGTAGGGCGCGAGCACTATTCCGGGTGGGAAACCGACAACATCGGGACCCGGATGCACCCCCACATCCCCATCGACGATGGTATCACCGCCATTAGTAACCGTCTCTGCGCCCAGTACTCCAAATGAGGCGGCGTTCCCCAAGTCTATGAAGGTTTGAGCGAGGGCATCGCCGCGTATCATTAGAATTAGAACCGCCGCACCCGCAAGAAGCGATAAGAATGTTTTCGGCCGTGTTATGACCTGTGGGTTTGTAACTGTTGATTTCATGACTGCTCTCGTTAATTGTTCTGCACGCCAGCAGCATTCTTGTGGGAACATTGCCCCACGGACATGATCGGTATGAGACGGCCTAATGCACATCGCTCGGACGGACCGAAATGGAACTAGACCTTTCGGACCGCAAGTTGTCATCCGAAAGAGGGTCCTGCAGGTGACCCGCGCGACCAAGTTCGAGCTATTCGACTTGCGCGTGCCGGATCCGGAGAGCAGCGTGGCCAAACGCGACGACATCGAAAATGATGTTTCTATCGGGGTTGCGCAGGCGTCTGCGACAGACGTGATAACGGAGGTTGTCCTTGGCCCGGGTGACCCAGGAAGCCTTGATGCGTCGTTTCTTTTCTAGCGGTCACGCCGAAGGGCGTTGGCCAAACGGGTGGGATGGGGGTTTCAGAGTTGCCTTCGAAGCATGCCCGCCGCCGAGTCGAATAGCTTTCCGACCGCAGACCGGTCCTTGAATTCCGCGCGCGTCATCAAGCGGGACTTGCTCTTGTCGTGCTCGAACACCTTCACCTGTTCCCCGGCAAAGGCGGCGTCGTAAATGTTGAGATTGGCTTCGTCGTTCAGGCGGAAGGAGCGGTCATCAAAATTGGTCGAACCCACCGACACCCAGACATCGTCCACGATCAGGACTTTGCAGTGATACATGGTGGGCTGGTACTCATAAATCTCGACGCCCGCATCCAGCAGCGCGCCCCACAGGGAGCGGCTGGCGCGTTGCACTATCATGGCGTCCATGCCTGGTCCCGGCACGATGATCTCAATCTTCACGCCCCGCTCGCGCGCGCTCACGAAGGTTTCGATGGCCAGGTCGTCCGGTACGAAATAGGCCGCCTGCAGGCGGATGGACGTGGTGGCTGAGGCGATGGAGAGCAGATACATCAGGCGAACGCTTTCACTGCCTCCACCCACGGAGCTTTTGAACACCTGCGCCAGTGAGTCGCCGGCGGGTTCTAGTTCCGGGAAATAATTGCCGTCGAAGAGGACCTGAGCACGCGCCTTGATCCAGTTATCGGTGAAAGCGGCCTGCATCTGGGCGACGGCGGGGCCTTCGATCTGATAGTGCGAATCGCGCCAGTTGTCTTTGGATTCGGCGTGGCCCAGCCATTGATCCGCGATGCCGACGCCACCAGTGAACCCGATCCGGCCGTCCACCACCAGGAGTTTGCGGTGCGTGCGATTGTTGAGCCGCGTGATGTTGTACCAGTGGAGGGGGTGATACAGTTCCAGCTCCACACCGGCGGCTTTCAAATCTTCCAGGTATGTCGCTTCGATCTTCCCGCTGCCCGCCCAATCGATCATCACATGGATCTTTACGCCGGCCCGGGCCCGCTCACATAATGCCTCGGAAAACTTCCTGCCAATTTCGCCCGACCAATAGATGTAGGTTTCAAAGGTTATGCTCTCCCTGGCCCCGCGAATGGCCGCCAGCATGGCGGGAAAAATCTGATCGCCATTCTGGAGTGCCTTGACCCGGTTCCCCGGCAGGATACTGGGGCCGAGCAATTGTCCCATACACCGCAGGAACTGGGGGTCTGCAATGGAGAAGCGGTGTGTCAGTTCGAAACGGATCTGTCTTTCCCCCGCCCGGAGATTGAGGAACACGATCGTCACCAAGCTCGTGAGCACCGCAGTTATGAGAATTGCCCACCACATCTTGGTTTTGCCCGAGGCTTTATGCAACGCCCGTTAGAGGCTCATCCGGTTTGAATTGGCTCAAGCCCGTGAGCCGCTCGCGGCACGCGTGGTCCGCGAGCCTGCCCGGCGCATCCCGGCCAAGACGCTCTTTTTCCAGGCCAACTCCACGACGCAGGCCGGACGATCCATCCACCGTACGCCGAAGTCAGGTGCCGTTTTTGCGTCGGCCGATGATGACGCGATAGAGAAAGAGCAGAAGGATGGCGCCGAAGACCGAGGCAATGAACCCGGCCGATTCTCCCTCGTCATACCAGCCCAATCCCTGTCCGATGAACTTGGCGACGAGGGCGCCCGCGATGCCCAGCAGCGTGGTGATGATGAAGCCGCCTGGATCTTTCCCGGGCATCAAAAACTTGGCGACGATGCCAACCACCAAGCCTATAATGATCGAAAAGAGTATTCCCATAGTCAGTATTCGGTTGATTCATCAGGCGTGCAGCCACGTGCCTGAGATTACTTCAGATACTTTCACTTGCGTGGGCAAAAGCCGCGATTTCGAGCCGTGTGCTGAGCGCGAGCTTTTCCAGAATATTATGCACGTGGCTCTTAACGGTATGTGTGGCGATGTGCAGGCGCTGGGCGATTTCCTTGTTACTACAACCCTCGGAAATCAACGCGACGACTTCCTGCTCGCGCTTCGTCAACAGAATCGACTCGTCGGGTATGGCCGTGCCGGAAGCAAAAGCCGCTTCCATAATTTGCAGAAACAGTGATTTGGTCATGACGGGAGGCAGTACTCTTGCTCCTCCGGCAACCCTTTTGATCGTGTCTATATAGTCGCTGAGGGAAGCGTCCTTCAAGATGAATCCCGAACCCCCGGCTTTCACGAACGCGAGTATGTCGACGTGTTCGGGAAGGATGTCCATCGCGATGACCTTTGCCTTGGGAACTTCTGCTTTAAGCAGTTTCATCAAGTCCAGGCTGTAAATTCTTTCAAGGCCGAGGTCCAGAAGGACGACATCCGGCGGCCTGCCCAGACTTTTTAGTTTCCCCACTGCGTCACCGTCTTCGGATCGAGCGACGACCTCGAACTCGCCCTCCTCATTCAACAGCTTGGCGATCCCCTCGCGCAGGAGGCGGTTGTCTTCGATGAGTAAGATCTGAATTTTTTTGTCCATGGGTCGTTGTCACCGCAACAGGTCATGTGCATCAAGCGGTGCCTGCCTCCTGGCATACCCAACGAGGGGAAAGCGGGTCGCCGGCTACTCGAAAGTGTACAACTCCGCGAATATGTGCTAATGTACTGCGCCCTAGAACCGAAAGAGAGGAGAAAAAAAAAAAACGAACCTCCCCTAGCGTCCGCTCTCGAAGAACTAACAGATTGAACGCAAAGTGTTCCTTCTTCGTTCCTGAAGAACGGTTCCCACTTCGCCTCCTGACGGCGCGCGTGCTGAAGGTTCCAAGTTCCAGGTTCCAAGTTCCGGGTTTTCCACAACGCGATCGGGGGGGACACACACGAGCCGGGTCTCCTCGATGACCTCCCGGCAGGGAGTACCATCGATCGGATACTCAAAGCCGTGAACCATTCGCTCGCCCATGAGCATCGAGTAGGCCCGCAGCTTGCGAGTCTGCGGCAGGTACTCCGCCACCCAAGCTCCGTGCGTGCCGAACGCCGACGCGACGCTACGTACGAGCGAGTCGAAGAACTGAGCGCCGGTTTCGCCCGCCGTTCCCTCCAGGATCGTCCGGAGAATAACGTCCTCGTCACCGTAGCGTGTCTTCTGGAATTGACTGTCTGCCATCGTGTTAAGAGTTCCGGGTTCCAGGTTCCAAGTTCCGGGTTGACCTGCCCCGAGAAGGGGTTCGAGTCACCGACTCTCGGCTGCCCGTGACCACCCCCGGCTGAGCGCTCCTCCGGAGTTTGCGGCGAAGAAGCAGCTTGTCGCGCTCAGCCGCCCCCTCGCGGAGGGGGACAGTAACGTTTGCCATTCGCCATCCCTCGTCGCTCGATGGACGTGTAGACCATGTCATGGGGCGTGCTCGGTGCTCGGGACAAGCCTTCCATCTTCATTCTTCCTTTCTAAAGAACGGCTCCCACTTCTCCTCCGGTGACGGCGCAGTGGCCAGGCTCACGATTACCATGAGTGCCGTCGACACCAGCACGCCCGGCAGCACGATGTAGTCGGAGGAGGCGAAGTCGAACACCGTTCCGTCGATGGTTAGAGAAAAGTCGATCCAGGCGCTGAGGAACTTCAGTCCGATGATGGTGCCCAACCCGCCCGCCAGGCAGGCCACACCGCCTTGCGGCGTCACCCTGCGCCACAGAAATGCGGCGAGCAAGGCCGGCGTGAGGCTCGCTCCGACCAGCGAATAGGCATAGAGGGCCATCTCGAGGACTGTCTGAAACTGGGTGAGCAGCATGATCCCAATCACGCCGAAGAGGACGATCGAGATCCGCTGGACTTTGAGCTTCCTCGACTCAGAGGCTTTCGGGTCCACGAATCGCTCGTAGATGTCACGCGAAACGTTGGTCGAAGGGACCAGCAGGAACGTGTTTCCCGTCGACAGCACGATCGCTATCGCGGCCGCAAGAAGTACGGCTCCACCGACAACGGGCAGCCCGTTCTTCGCAATGAAAAGGATGATCGTTTCAGATGCCGCACGACCCACAATGGACGTCTGCTCCAGGAGATCCGGATACACCGACCGTCCGACGATGGCCAGCAGCGCCAGACACGTCTCAAGAACCACGACTCCGACCACCATTCCGATGACCGCCTGACGGGCGGCCCGGGAGTTCTTCGCGGAAAAGAACTTCTGGTACATCCCGCTCTCCCCGAGGAGAAGCAGAAAAGTCGGCATCGCCACACCGAGCACCCAAAGGACATTGTGGCCTCCGAGCACGGTCAGGTGATCATCGGGAAGGTTACCGAAGACTTCTGCCACGCCCCCATTCCCGAAGATCATGTACGGAAGGGCGAACAGGATGCCCAGCGTGATGATGATTCCATTGAAAATATCGACTGTCACGATCGACATCATACCCGCAAACGCCGTGAAGACGACGATCACGACGGCCGTGATGTACATCCCGGTCTCCGCGGAGATCGCTCCGTCGGTGACGATCGTCAGGATCCCCCCCCCGCCCCGACAC
>DATKEJ010000541.1:0-5046 GCA_035512315.1 Rhodothermales bacterium
CGTCAACTCAAGCATGCGCTGGCCGAGGAGCGTCTTCGTACGTTCGCGCTCGAGTCAGAGATCGAGGTGTATGAAGAGGAGATCCGCTCAAAAAAAAACGTCGCCACCGATTCGTTACGAAAACGCTTGAACGAGCTAAGGCAGCGGGGATCAAAGTGAGCGTTCTGACGGCGGGGCGCCCCGTCCATATCGACTCGATCGTGCTTTACGATCCGTCCGCCATTGCGTTCGTGGGCCGGGACATGATGGACGGGACCCGGACGAGCGTCTTTGCCCATGTGTCCTCCGCCCAGATCCAGTTCAGGGTCGTGAAGCACGTCGCAGAAGAACCCAGAACGCCGATTGGATTCGTGATCGCGGACGCCTCGGCGTCTTGACGACGAACGTCAAACAGCCTGTCCAGAACGAGCGAATGTGTCTGAAGACGCAGGCTCGCAGACTTGAAGGCTTGAAGACCGACGCAACGTGACCGAGAGCCGGGATGACGATCGGCCTGGATCCCGGATCGAGTCCGGGATGACGAGACCCTACGCCGGACCCCGGGCCCCGGGACCTAGGAGGCCCCGTTAGTCGGGCTCGACTCGTTCGACTCCTCGGCCTTCTTCCGCTCCTTGTTGAGCTGCCCCAGGCTCTCTCGAATGAAGTCACCGAACTCCTCGAGGTCCTTCGCCGACTTCCGCCAGAATTCACGAATTGAGTCGCTGTCGAAGGCGATGTCGGGATGGCCGACTTCGTCTTCGAAATAGGCGATCAGTTCCTTACAGGCGGCCGAGACGACGGGTCCCGAAACCTCCTCATCGAGAGGCGCAAAAACGGCATGGACTGATTCATCGAGCCCACCCAGTGTGTCTCGGACCCGATTGAACTGATGCCTGGCTCGCTCGACGACCTCGTCATTGCCTTCCCGGGCGGACCGGGCCGTGCGGTGCAGGACGTTGACGAGTTTGGTAAGCTGCTGTTGACGATCCATGGATTCTTCCGTCATTTGGTTGACCGTAGTTTCGGTGGCAGGAGTACCTTGTATACGTCATCCGCGAACAATTGTTATGCTCGAACATCCGTCAGATCGGAAGCGGCTTGGCAGGGTCGAAGGCCTGCTCATCGACTTAGACGGGGTTATGTACGTCGGTGACCGCGCAATAGAAGGCGCCCGCGAGGCCGTGAGCCGGCTGAAGCGCAGCGGCCTGCCGGTGCGTTTTGTCACGAATACGACGACCCGCTCCCGCGCGATGCTCCACGAGCGAGTCGTCAAGCTCGACCTTCCGATCGAGCCGCACGAGATCATCAACGCGCCCAGGGCTGCCGCGAGCCACCTGAGCCACATCGGCAAACCTCGATGCCGGTTCGTAGTCTCGCCCGACGTGCTCGAGGAGTTCGAAGGCATCGAGCGGGACGACATGAATCCGGAGGCCATCGTGATCGGCGACATCGGAGACCGGTGGGACTACGATCTGATGAGCGAGCTATTTGCCTCCCTCGTCAAGGGCGCCAGGCTCATCGCGCTCCACAAAGGACGCTATTACCAGGGATCGGACGGCCTCATCCTGGATATCGGAGCCTTCGTCACGGGACTCGAGTACGCGTCGGGCGTCATCGCCACGGTCATCGGGAAACCTTCGGCAGCGTTCTTCCATGCGGCGGCCGCGGACATGGGCATCGCCCCCGATCGTGCGGCCATGGTAGGAGACGACATCGAATCGGACGTCGGCGGTGCGCAGCGGGCAGGTCTCGCCGGTATCCTTGTAAAGACCGGGAAGTTTCGGTCGCACCTCGCGTCGGCTTCGTCGGTCAGGCCGGATGCGGTCGTACCGTCGATTGCGGATTTGCCGAATTTGATGGGCGTCTGATAACTGCGAATACCAAACTTCAAATACCAAACTGGAGGTATCACGATCTTTCGAGGTGCCCTGTTGGGGTCGCAGCGCCTATCCGAAACGGCCTATCGGATTACCGGTCCGATATTCGTCCGACGTAACTCAAGTTTGGTATTTGAAGTTTGGTATCTGGAGTTAAGCGAGCCTCCAAAGTATCTCCTTATCAATAAACGGCTCCACATCCCTGTACTGCTGCGTCAGATCGATCTTCCGCTGCAGCAGCTCCGGCAGGTTTTCACCGTAGAGCGTTGACGTTTCGACGACGTCCGACACGTGCATGAACTCGACCGTGGCCGAATTCCAGAGGTCGATCAGGTCCTGCGTGTTTTTCAGGTCGAGATCGATCATTTGCTGCAGCTCGTCCTTCAGCCTGGTTTTCTCGGAGTCATCGTCCGATTGGAGGTAGCCGTGGACGCAGGCCACCCACGCGCAGACGTTCCGCACGGTGGTCGCCCAGACGCGCAGGGCGCGGATTCGCTGCGACAGGTCGTCGAATACTTCCTTTGCTTTTCCGGATGATTCCGCCGCCAGGCCATCGATCAGGTCGAGCGCCTTGTTGATCCTCGGAAGGGCGTTCTTGTCGAACAACTCCATCATGGACCGACCCGATTTCGCTGTGATCAACTCGAAGAGAACGTCTGACCCCAGATCGTTGATCGACGGGTTATTGGGCGTGCTGACCATGAAGCGCTCGAAGGGTAGCCGGTCCTCCTTGGGAACGGCCTCCAGGTTCGGCACGAAGGGGCGCACCCAGGTACGGAGCCAGCAGAATCCGAATCCGCTGAATAGTGGAACGATGGGAAAGTAGGAGATGGCCTCCTCCACCGCATCCCAGCACGACACCAGATCAGCCGCGTGTTCGTCGCCGGCCCATCGAGACGCGGCTGCAAGGAGCACATCATCGAGCGACGCGTCCGAATTGATCTGGATGGCTCGAATTGCTTCCGGATTCGGCCAGTACGGCGCCTCCGGTGCATTGAGTAAACCGCCGAGCGCGCTGATGTGGCGGAAGCCCTTGTCCCGCATCGACTCCAACTTATTATGGAGCATGCGCGGGAACGGGATGCCGTTGAGCGGCTCGATGTTGAATCCGGGTCCTGCCGAGTAGGTCAACTTCGGTTCAAATCCTTTGGCGCGGAAATCCTCCAGCTTCTCGACCTCGCTGTTGTCCACCGACGCTTGATATATCGTACCCGCCGCGCTTTCCTGCTCGGGATAGCGGGGATGGCTGTACGGCAGGTGATATCCGCGCACGAGCATCGATGGAGCCTCCACCGTAAGACCGTCGCCGAATCCCTCGAGCAGATGGTCGTGCTCCACCTTGAACGGCTCGATTCGGAGGATGACCTCGAAATCGGGGTTCACCTCGGCGGCAGCCTCCTGCCATGATCGCATCAGCCTTGTCGCACTATAGGCGGCCGCCTGAGCAATCTTGTCGTGGCTGCGCCATTCGCGAATCAGGTACGGACCACCGTTCCTCCCAACATACAGGGATGCCGTGTGTTCGAACCCCGCTCCCGAGTCGTTCGTGTAGACCGACATGTACGCCAGATCGGGGACGGCATCCATCATGTTCCGGATCAGCTCACCGTAGTGCTTGTGCGTGATAGGATGATCCTGCGCCAGGCAGTATCGCGGCAAGTGCGAACGGAACGGATGGTCGACCCGTGCCCCGCGAAGCGTCGGGTAGTGATCAAACACGCGCTCGGGAAGCGATCGCGGCTCGAAGCAGAGGATGCCCGGTTTCAGGCCGTACTTCCGCCCGATTGCCGCCAACTTTTTTAAATTGTTCAGGTTAGCGGCAAGATATTCGTGCGGGTAGTAGCCGTGCAGCAGCTCGCTGTCGACGAAATGATGCAGGCCGGCGCAGTACGTGTAGAACTGCGCATAGTACTCGTGCGGGATGCCGGGTTCGACCGCGAAGGGCGTCGAGAGTCCGTTGACCTCGAAATGGGTGAAGCCTGCCTCGGCAAGCCGACGGGCGTACGCGTCCGGATCGAATCGCCTGGTATGACGCATCGACTGTGCGGTCACGTAATCGAATACCGGCCGCTGGAACGAGAACGCCGGTTCGACGACGAGGCCCGCCGCCAACTTGTCGGCCGTAATATCTCCGGTTTCGAGCCATGATGCCAGCGTGTACAGGAAGGCCGGCGTCGACGACGCAAGGGTGCCGTTTCCCGAGCCGTCGATCCGAGCGGCGACCCACGCATCCTTTGTGACTCCGGAGGGGGTTGACTGCCAACCGTCGGCAGCAAGGCTGACGCGGAGCCCAGTCCCCGGGTCGCTCGCCACCTCCTCGGCTCGGACACCGTATGCATCCGCAATCGCGGTCGCTACGGTCTTCGAGACCTGCTGGGAGCCTTTCGGATAAAAGACACTACTGATTGACGGGACGGCAGAGAATCGCATGGAGACTTATTAACCTGGATGTTTCGGTTGCTTGGACGAGGGGTCGAAAACTATGGGTGCTTTAGTCTAAATGAAACGCTCAGATCCCAATTCGATTGAGAAGCTTTTGAGAACGTATGCGGTTTGCTTACGCTCTTCTCAACTCGCGGAGTCTTTCGGTCAGGTGCTCGTGTCCCTCGATCTGCGCAAAGCGATTGACCCAGTCGGACACGTAAGGCCAGTCGATCTCCTCCCCCTTGCGGCGGACAACGGCCGCCGCATCCTGCAAATCGACGGCGCGGCCTGCAATCAGCTTGAGTATGATCAAATCCTCGACTGACGCGAACGGGACCGATTCACCCTCCAATTCCACCAGTTCAACTCTTTCGATGGCCTCTTTCTCGAATCGGGTGGACGAGAAGATGAAGTCGACCCGGATTCCGGTCGACTCGTCGGCGACGGGGAGCACGAAGGATCGCTGGACGAATGACTCGACGTCATCCGCCAGGACAACGAGGTCGAGAACGGCGCATGCTTCGAGCAAGTTTGTTAGTCCCGACGGGTCGGTTCCAACGACGATGTCGATATCCTCCGTCGCACGAGGTCGGCCGTGGAGTAAAACCGCTTGGCCGCCAATTATCATGAATGTGAGTCGCCGGGATCGTAGCTCGCGCGTGATCCTGGAGATCAGTCCGGCGACGTCAGTCTTCTTCGGGGAGGGCATTGAGAGCGTGGGCGATCCTGAGGGCGGGCTCGAGGTCGGCAAGCCAGTCACGGTGAT
>DATKEJ010000542.1:0-4200 GCA_035512315.1 Rhodothermales bacterium
GACTTCGTTGATTAAATCGCCCAATCCATTCTCAAAAATCTTTCCGGCGTTCATATAGAACACCCCGGGGCGAACGCCGAACGGACCGAACGAGAAATCGGCAAACACACCGATGTGGTAGCCCTGACGGCTATCGTAAACGGCAGTGGTCGATCCGAAATCGACGTCGTCGATGTCGGTGTAGTTCAAGCCGATCGCCGCGCCGAATCGAATTTGGGCGTCAACGCTCGGTGGCGAGAACCAGAGTGTCGCGGCGAGAACCAGCAGCCCCGTCCTATTCCAAATGTTGATCTTCACAATGCCTCCCACGTCTTGTTGAATCGAGGTTTTCGGTTAACGGCGGCACGCCCCGAAGGTTCGGCCCGGTGACTCCGTGTGGACGCAAAATGGACCTCGCCGGTGCTGCAACCTTATTGCACATATCCGGTACGATTGGGGCAACCGTTTAAACACTCGCCCGGCAATGAAAATCGGTATTACCTGCTACCCCACATACGGCGGTAGCGGAGTTTTGGCCACCGAGCTGGGGAAGGCGCTAGCAAAGCGTGGCCACGAAATTCACTTCATCGCCTACGCCTTGCCCCATCGTCTCCATCACGTTGAAGAAGGGCTGGTCTTTCATGAGGTTAGCGTCAACTCGTATCCCCTTTTCGAGTATCCGCCGTACTCGCTGGCGCTGACCAGCAAGCTGGTGAACGTGGTGAAATACGCGGGGCTCGAGCTGCTGCATATGCACTATGCGATTCCGCATGCGACGAGTGCGGTGCAAGCGCGCGAAATTCTCGCGACGGAGGGCAAGTACATCCCGGTCGTCACCACGCTGCACGGCACCGACATCACACTTGTGGGTCAGGATCCATCGTACGCCCCGGTCGTGACGCATTCGATCAACCGATCAGACGGCGTCACCGCCGTGTCTGAGTACCTGAAGGGTGAGACGCTGAACCAGTTCGACGTCAGGGTCCCGATCCAGGTGATCCCGAATTTCGTCGACACCGTCCGTTTTCGAAGGCTGCCGAAAGAACACTTCAAGCAGGCGCTCTGTCCTGACGGCGAAAAGGTGGTCGTACACGTTTCGAACTTCAGGAAGGTCAAGCGGGCCTGCGACGTCGTTCGCATTTTCGCCCGCCTGCTGGAACAAGGGCTGTCGCTGAAGCTCCTGCTCGTCGGCGACGGACCCGACCGCCTGCCGGCCGAGCACCTGGCGCGGGATCTGGGAGTTCATGCGCACTGCAGATTCCTCGGCAAACAGGAGCCCATCGAAGAGATTCTTTCGATCTCTGATGTGATGCTCATGCCGAGCGGCTCCGAGTCTTTCGGGCTCGCAGCACTTGAAGGAATGTCTTGCGGCGTTCCGGTCGTTTCATCGGACATCGGGGGACTCCCCGAGCTCAATGTGGACGGCCTGACGGGATTCCTCTGCCCCCTCGACGATCTGGAGTGCTTTGTCGACAAATCGGTCCGCCTGCTCAGCGACGAAAACCTGCGGCTCGAAATGAGCAAAGCGTCTCGCGACCGGGCAGTCGAAGAATTCGACATCGGCCGAATCGTGCCCCAGTACGAGAGCTATTACGAAGAAGTGATGGACAGGGTGCTCAGGCAGCCGGTGTGAACGTCGGACGACGGAGGTCGAACGTCGAACGTCGAACGTCGGTAGCAGTGAGCAATGTGGGATGCTTGCAGGCGCTGGATGAGTAACCTCCCCCGGCTTCCGCTCCGCCCAGGCTCTTCCCGAGTGCCTCGAGGTCCAGTCGTCGCTTCAGCCGCCCCCTCCAGCGGGGGACCATGTCCGAGCGCAACCTGGCTGCCCGCGCACTTCGGACTTCGGACCTCGGACTTCTAAAGACCTGACAGCACCTCCGTCAGGATCCCCATCCCTTCGTCGAGCTCGTCTTCCGTGATAGGCAGCCTCGGGCGGAACCTCAGCGTACTCGTGCCGCAACCCAGGATCAGAAGCCCGTTGTCGAATGCGATCTTGCGGACGCGGTCTCTGGTCTCCGTTGTGGGGAGGTCGAAGGCGCACATCAGCCCTCTGCCGCGAGGACTGGTAACAAAGTCGAACCTCTCGGAAAGGTCGACAAGGCGCCGCTGCAGAACTTGGCCCATGGCGGCTGCGTTCTCGACCAGCTCGTCCTCCTCGATGATCTCGAGAATTCGGTCGAAGCGGACCATATCAACGAGGTTTCCGCCCCAAGTCGAATTGATGCGACCCGCGACCCGGAATACGTTGTCTTCCACCTCGTCTATCCGGTCGCCCGCAAGGATTCCGCAGACCTGCGTCTTCTTGCCGAACGCCAGGATGTCGGGCCGAACACCAAGGCCCTGATGTGCCCAGAAGGTGCCGGTCAGCCCGACTCCAGTTTGCACCTCATCAAATATCAGCAGCGCCTCGTTCTCATCCGCGAGCTGCCTGAGCACTTGCAGGAACTCGGGTCGGAAATGATTATCGCCGCCCTCACCCTGGATAGGCTCGATGATAATCGCGGCGATGTCGTCTTTTCGCTGGATGAACGCGGCCTTCATCTGCTCAACGGCCAGCTTCTCACGCGCAATCACGGCCTCCAGCTTCTCTTCCGTCAGGCGTCCATTAGCGGCCGGCGAAACGACACGCGGCCAGTCGAACTTCGGGAAGTACGCCACCTTCATCGGGATGGTGTTCGTCATCGACATCGTGTATCCTGTGCGCCCGTGAAACGCGCGCTCGAAATGCAGGACCTGATGCCCGTTCTCCCCCGGGTACCCCTTCTTAAAGTTCTTTCGAACCTTCCAGTCAAACGCGGTCTTCAATGCATTCTCGACGGCCAGTGCCCCGCCGCTGACAAAGAAAAGCTTGGGCAGGTAACTGGGGATTCCCACGCGCGAAAAGGTCTGCACGCAATGGGCGAGGTGTCTGGTATAGACGTCGGAGTTCGACACCTTGTTCAGCGCCGCCTCCGTGAGCCTCGTCAGGAACTCGTCATCCGAGCGCATCTTCGGATGATTCATGCCGAGCGGACTGGATGCGAAGAACGTGAAAAAGTCGAAGAAGACGCGGCCGGTTTTGGCGTCCACAAGGTGGACACCCTGACTGTTCTTCATGTCCAGCACCAACGGGTACCCGTCCGTAAGCATGTGCTTCGACAGCGTCGGGCGTACCTCTTCGGCGCTCAGAATGGATTCTTCGGTGATAAGCATACGATTTGAATGACGTGACGAAGTGCGCACACTCTCTATCCGGCTTGAAAGATATTGCGGGCGGGGCGTTCCTGAAACACCGGCGAATTCGCCGAACCTGCGCACAGGAACGCACGGCTTGCTGCGGGGTAGTATCGACCCCAAGAACCTGTGTCGATTGCCTTGTCAGTGTCCAGAAAAAACAAGTCGCCGCTTCGCCCCGACTCAGCCAAACTGAGAACGGTGGGACGAGAACCCCTCGCGGCGTCGGGTGACGGTGATCCTGGGCTCTTCGAGCTCCCCGTCGTCGACTCCGGCCTGGTCGCCAACCGGCGTGGAAGCCGGCCCGACTGGCTCCGCGTGAAGCTGCCGTACGGCGGTCGTTACAAGGATCTGGTCCAGATCATAGACGACCACAAGCTCCATACAGTGTGTCAGAGCGCGCGCTGCCCGAACATGGGCGAGTGCTGGACGGCCGGCACCGCCACCTTCATGATCCTCGGCAACGTCTGCACCCGGAGCTGCGGTTTCTGTGCCGTGATGACCGGACGACCGGACCAGGACCTTGACTGGGACGAACCACGTCGCGTCGCCGATGCAGCCCGGCTCATGGGCGTGAAGCACGCCGTCGTGACCAGCGTCAATCGCGATGAGCGCGAAGACGGCGGAGCACCGATCTTCGCCGACACGATTCGTCTCATCCGGGAATCGATCGATGGAAGCACGGTCGAGGTGTTGATTCCTGATTTTCGAGGCATATGGGAGGCGCTACAGATCGTGCTCGACGCCCGGCCCGACATCCTCAATCACAACGTGGAAACTGTGCCGCGGCTGTACCGGCGTGTGAGACCCCAGGCCAATTATTCTCGGAGTCTGGACCTGCTCCGGCGCAGCATCAAACAAGGCCTCCGAACCAAAAGCGGCATCATGGTGGGCCTCGGCGAAACGACGGACGAGGTGCTCCGTCTTATGGACGATTTCGCAGAAATTGGACTGCACGTGATGACGATCGGCCAGTACCTTCAGCCGACAAAAATGCACCTCCCG
>DATKEJ010000543.1:0-6760 GCA_035512315.1 Rhodothermales bacterium
TTTCACGTGGCGGAGAATCAGCGCACCATCCTGAGAAGACACTGCCCAGGACGACCGCGAGAGGTTCTCTTTCGCCACGCTGCCAAACGCTGTCGGGTTATTTTCGTCGGCATCCTTGCGCACGTGATCGATTACGATCGAAGTTCCGAGCTCCCGAACGAGTGCCATTGAAGCCGAGACATCATCGGCGCTGTTGGAGTCTCCGCCCCGCATCGCCGAAGTGAAGGAGTCGAGAAACGTGACGACTACCCCATGCTTCCGCACGAACGCGGCGAGCGGCTCGAGTGTCGCCACGTCTTTCAGGCTTCTCACTCCGAGCTCGAAAAAGAACACCTTTTCCCCGGTCGGTCTCTCGATTCCCATGCCTCGGCACAGTTCGAACAGCCTCTGAAGGAACCGAGCCCGGCCCATGCCTTCAGCGTCGACCCAGAAAACCGGCCCGCGCTGCACCCCGTACTCTCCGAGGAACGGCACTCCCTGGGCGACGCATAGCGCGGCGTACATGCCAAGGGTTGTTTTGTGGCGACCTCCACGGGCGAACAGCGTTGTAGACGCCTGCGACGGCGCGAAGCCTTCAATGAGATCAGGAATCGGATCAGGCTCCAACTCCTGATTGCAGATGATGATCTGCTGCTCGAGAGCGGATGATGGAACCGCGTTCAGCCCCTGCGACTTCTTCTGCTGGAACTCGTCTGGTTCCGTATCGCGAACCCCGAGAGCAGAGAGCTTGTCAGCAGCAGACAGTGTGCTCATGCCGCCACCCCCGCCGCGAGTACTTCATCCAAACCTTTGCCGGCCGACCGATCCCAGACCAGGATCGTGGGGGAGTAGCCGACGAACTTTAGTTCCTTCAGCAGTCGATCGAGAGCCCCTGAAACACGTTTGTTCGTCCACATATCCATATCGAACGCGATCTGTATCGAGTCCGCTTCGGGGAAGGACCGTCTCAGCCATGCGCCGAAGTTTTCACCTATAGCGTCAACGCCCGCAATTCCCACGACAGTGAGCCCGAGATAGTCGCTGATGATGTCGCTCTTCAACGCGCCTTCGCTGATAATGATCTGCGGTCGAAATTTCACCGCGTACGGATTCGCAACGTGAACCGGAGTGCCCGAGCGACTCTGTGGGTGAGAGCACCAGGGATATTTCCCGTCGCCGCGTTTAGCTTTGTAGTCTGGAACTCGGCGGGAGATCGCCTGGATGCGTCCCTGTTCGTCTCTGACGGGGATAAGTAGATCCCCAGGCTTCGCCATGAATCTCCACGACCCACGCTCGAAGTAGAAGCCAGGGACGCCGGTTAGGTCGCCCTCAGAAGCGAGAGCAGCAACGACCTCGCCAAGAGTCTCAGTCACCGATGCGTACAAGTTCCGGGTGATCGCTTCCGGTGAGAGTCCTCGATCGAATAGCAGATTGTTTGCGTGCTGTTCGGTGAGAACGAGCTCCTCGAGCAAGGTCGTGAATATCACGTCCCGGCGGGTTCTCTCGCTTGTCGTCAGTAGACGCGGCTCCGGTTTTGTCTCCGCCTTCCTCGCCGGACGGGATGAGTTCCCGGTGTGATGGAGCCATCCATCATCGGCCGCCTTTTTGTAGGAACCGGAAGGTTCGTTCATACAGTGGGCATCGCCGGAGGGGGTGACCTGGCAATACTTCTTTGCGCCGCAGATCGAGCACGGATTCCTGGTGCTCGCGCGCGTGAAGTTCGACATCACCGACCCCCTCCGAGCGGCTTGCGGCACTGTCCCTGCACTGGGACGACAGCGACCGAGCCCGCATGGGTCGGAGGCTTGCGCCCCCGACCACTTGCAGAGACGTGACTTGAAACGGGACTGGTCACGCTGAAATCTCCATTTCGTCAGGATCGATCAACAGGAACTGCTGAACTCGACCCCGCACGATGCGATGCAGGAACGGCGCGGTTACCGGCAAGCCGGACCCTACGATCTCGAGGAGCACGCTTGCGGTCAGATCGGGATTGATCCACTTCTCCCAACGATCAAAATCGGGTTGGGGTCCCTTCCCGTAGATGCTCCAGAGTCGGACGACTTCCGTGTTAGAATCAGTAGTCGGACGGTTGAAAAGTTCGTTGTGCGCCTGGCCGCGAGTCTTGCCCCTCGCGGCCTTTGCGTTTTTGGCCCTTCCGGGCGGTTCGTGAAACAACTGAACTGACAATGTGCACCTCCCCTTCTGTGCGTTGATATTCACGCCGCGCCTCGCTCGTTTAGCCAGACGTCGACGTCACTCCGGCGGTACCGAACGGCTCCGCCCTTCTGCTTCTGAATGAATTTCGGACCTCGCCCCTCGAGCCGGAGATGATCCCAATGGGATTTGTTGGTCCCGGTGTAGGCCGCTACGTCCTGGGCCGTCATCTCGGGATCGTCGGGCAGCTTCGATCGGAGCTCGGAGCGCAGTTGAGAGAGTTCGTCCCGCAACGGTTCCAGAGCGTCTTGAAGCACCTCCGCGAAAGCGGCTCTGATCGATTCAACGTGATCAGTCTGCATCGTTGCCTCCCGACCACTTACTCGCCGCGATTCGATCGATTGCCCGCTGTAGCCGGTCGAGCTCTCCTGGCTCTGCTACGGAGGGAAAGCGCTCCAGGATCGATATTCGAGATGCCGAGAAATTGGAGTTTGCCGCCACATCGATGATGCGGAGATCCACCCCCATCCGGTGAGCCCGGATCGGGGAGAGCATCATCGGTTCTGCCGATTCCTGCTGCCCCTGCTGAGAGGATTCGATTCTCATCATGCCCAGTGAGAACCGAACCTAGATCCGGATTTGATAGAGACGTTCGTTAACGGGTGTTAACTTTTTTGGAGGATCTTTCTTGCGTGGGTGAGGGAAGAGCGGACGGCCGGCACGCTTACACCGAACTCCGCTGCTGTGGCGGCCAGCGCCACACTCCGGGCCTCTTTGGATGAATCTTCGGCCTCTCGTGCGTCACGGAGAAACATCTGATAGCAGTGGAACCTCTCCAAATGAAGCTCGGCGTCACGGCCTCGCTCATTGAATCGGTAGGGAGACGAGTTGAGACTCTCTTCCCTCTCCCGTCGATTCGCCCAAACAGTCAAGGCGATATCGAGTACATTCCAACGCAAGTCTTCCGGCATGTCGTTGTGAAGCGTCAAGAATTGGTCGTTCAGATAAACATCCGGTCCGTGTGTCCATGCATACTCGAGAACCGCCCGGCGGGCGATCGTGGTGTGCCGGAGCGTTTCTTCCGTTGCCGATGGCACTAGGTCGCGTGGTGATGACCTACCATGAATGAACATCTGCAGGAGAGGCCGCACGACCTCGGATAGTTCGGCCGAGATTCTTTCCGAATAGAAGCCATCACAGAGCTCGGGATCGTGAGTGTCTCCGCAATTAAGCCGATTACAGACCCGCTGGGCGCGCTCACGCTGTCGCCGAATTTCAGCGTAGATGAACTTTCCAACTTCGGAAAGGCTCTGTTGCGAGTGGACCAGGAGTATCGAATCCAAGACTTTTCGTCTTGCTGACGTGAGCGCTTTTCGCCTGGTCTCGTTCACGGGAGCTTCGATTCCGCCGTGCCACCTCAAACATCCACGCTCGGTTCGGAGCTTACGCACCGCGTCGGCGAATGTGGCGCTGTCTTCGTACAGCCGTCGGTGAGCAATGACTGTCGCAGTGCGGGGGTCGCGAAGGGCACCGAATCGCCACTCCGGGCATTCAGTGCCGTGCTGCTTCTCGATTCGCTTCCTGTGCGACCACTTCGCCACTGCCCGTGCCTCGCTTCCCGTGCCTCCAGTTTGAAGGGATAGGGCGGGCCCGGCGGCACGGGATGTGACCGGATTCACGACGGGGATCAGCCGTCGCTATCCGCCCGTAGTCCATTGTAACAAGCGGTCAGCAGTGATGAAAATTGGGCGGGAGGGAAATAGCTATACGTCGGCGAGCTGATCGCGCAGCAGCAGCAAGAGATATTCTGCGAGATCGTTGACGTTGAAGTCCCCATTTTCCCAGTGGCGATCGGCTGCCTTCAGTGCGTCGTAGTACGGCTGTCTGTTCACGCGAATTCTCTCCGGCACTATTTTTTTTCCTGGAAGCAGTTTACCCATGCGCAGGCACATCAAAAGGTAACACGCCGCCCGTGCCGTTCGCCCATTACCCTCAACGAAAGGATGTATCCAGTTCAGTCGCCAGAGCGCGTATGCGGGGAGCACTGTGGGATGTTTCTCAATCTCCCAGTTCTCGTGAATGACGGAGATAAATTCATCAACCAGAGTTGGAACTTTCTCGAAGTGAGGAGGTTTGTGGTCTCCCACGTATATTGGTTGAGTACGGAAACGACCACCGAACTGAGCAATGTTCGCGACCGCCGCTGCATTCAGCGACCAAAGGGTGTATTTGTCGAAAGCCTCGATCCCCTTCCGCAGTGCGATCTCGACGCAATTCGTCAGCAAGTCATACTGCCGAAGGAGGTTCTGCTCTTGAATCCGCGCGAAAAGGACCGGATCATCTGACTCTCGAACAGACATTCCGAAAAGATCACTGCATCACTTCAGCAGCTTCACGCGTTGAGACGTCGTTCGGACGCTATCTTTTGTGATGAGATTAGAAGAAGGAGCATTGCCGAACGCAAAGCTGATTCGCTGCTCCTGGAGCTCTTCGTCAGTCGCGGCCCGTGTACGAGAGATCAATTCTTGGAGATCGGAATCGACACTGAGAGTAGATTGAAACTGTTTTCTTGCGGACATCACCATCTCCTCCAAAGCTCACCCAAGCTTCAGTCACACCGTGAGCGAAAAGTACATCAATCTTTACTATTAGTCAACATCGTTAATGGTCTAAATTATTGCATTCATAGCTGTTTGCTCCGTTTTCCGTGCGCTCCGAGGAGGCTACATAACCATCCACTGGTAGACGGCAACGGCAGGAGCAAAACACGTGACCTCCGGCGTGACTACCGCCCCAAATCCAGAGCAAAACGCTGTTGCGAACGAAAAGGGCCGGTCATGTCGACCGGCCCTAAACCGTTGAATCTCTGATGGTTCGCAAACTTCAGTGTATCGCTGTTGCGGTTGCTTCTGGCATCCGCTCTGCCATCTCGGAGAAAGATGAAAGATGAAAGATGAGGCCGAGATCATTTCTCCCTCTCCCCGCCAGTCAGGGCGTTTGGATCTCCATCGAGTTCGGGGTCGGGGTCGTGAGGGGCCACCCCGGGGCCACCCCCCACGTCTCGGCGTCAATCGATCTGTTGGTAGAAGCCGCGGATGCGGGAAGAGAAGTAGTTCGAGTCGAGCGTCAACGATGGATTGATCGATCTGGCCTGTCTCAGTGCGTCTTTGGCGCGCTGCAGGGCGGCGGCGTTGGACTGGCCGTGAAGGTAATAGTCGTAGAAGTGGGATGCTCCGAGGAAGGCGAAGATCATTGCGTTGTTCGGCTGGTCGAGCGAGAGCTGTTCGAGCTGTGATGCTGATCGCGAGTAGTCCCCGTCGAAGTATGACTGGAGCGCCTGCCGGAGACGCAGTCTGGTCTCGGCCAGAGCTTCTTCGGTTGCCTGTGTCGGCGGACTCGGTGATGCGGTGCGCGGTGTAGTGACTGGCGTGGTCGGCCGCTGCTGTTGCTGTGCCCGTCGCTGCCGCTCGAGCTCCGCGACTCTCAACTGCGCGTTGGAGACCGAAGCGTCGAACGCGCGCGCGGCACGATCGGCGAGCTCCGCGACCTGACCGTAGGCGGCGACCGTCGTCGCGTTGATGTTGGCCGAGGTCGCCTGCTTGAGCAGGTTGCTGGCCGCGTCGAAGTCTCCGGCCGCGTGAATGGCAGCATCGGCCTGCTGTGCCCGATTCAGCCTCGCGCGCGCCGTCTGAATCGCATCCTCGGCGCGCTCGCGCGCCGCGACGAGACGCGGGTCGGGACCGGCGGGCTGCGCTGGAGTCGTGGGCTGCGTGACTGGAGGTGTCGCAGGCTGGTTGCGAATCTGTTCCGCGGCGAGTTGCTGATCGGCCGAGATCAGAAGAGTACTCGGTTCTCCGAGGTTCAGCTCCCCGACCCCGGTTGCCCGCTTGAGGTCTGCAACCGCCTCGGACCACTTTCCCTGGTTCATGTACGCGACGCCGCGATAGTAGTAGGGGTGATAGGCGATGAACTGGACGCCGTAGGTCTTTGCCCTCTTTTCCTCGTTCGGTTTCTTCGCGATCGCCTCGTTCATCTTCTGGATGACGACGCTCCAATTCTTGCTTTTCGCGGCGTTGATTCCTTCGAAGTAGTGGTCGAACCACTCTGCCGCGGTGGCGGGAATGGCGAAGGCCAGGAGGATCAATGCGAGTGAAAGCCTGCGGCTGACGGTCATGGTCTCAGGATGTCATCGACGAGTTTGTCGAGATCGGGCTTTGCGAATTGGGGGCGAACGGGTATTTCCTGACCGGCGACCACGGTAACGGTCTCGGTCCGGATCTGGCCCTGTTCATCGAGCATTTGAATTTCGTAGGTGCCGGAATCGAGGTGGAGCCGAAGGGGGAGGCTCCGGTCCGAGAGATCGAGAGCCAGCTCGACGTCCGTGTCGGCGTCGACGACCCCTGCGAGCTCACCCCGATTTGCAGCGAGAAGAAGCGCTCCCTGGCCTGGCCCGAGCGGCCCCGAGTGGGGGTCCCCCGTACCTCCCGGGACTTCGACCGTGGTGTCGACTCCGGGCCCGGCCGGTGTGGTGTCCCGCGTGCCGAGGTACCAGAGCGTTCCGGCGATACCGAGGATCAGGACGGCCGCGATTGCCGCGATGATCGGCCCCTTCGATCGTTTTGCT
>DATKEJ010000544.1:0-15199 GCA_035512315.1 Rhodothermales bacterium
CCCTTGAGGCGAGCACCCGCTCCAGTGCCGGCAGAGAAATCTCCGGCCGGTCATGAGTCCGCAGACCTCTTGCATTCGTGATAACGACGGCGTCCTGCGGAATGAGAAGATCCTCTCGCGCTTCCGAACGTCGTTCGGGGAGCGTCAGGTATTGTTCGAGCTCGATTCCCCAGAGGATGCTCTCGGCTTTGCCGGCACAAGACGGGAAGGAACGAACCAGCTCCTCGAGCAGTGCGGGTCCGTCGGTTGTGACCACATCAGCCTCGCGCAAGGATCGTCGGACCATCGGACCAAGGATGAATTTTTTGGGACCGACGTTGGGATAGAGCTGCACGTCCGCCGTCCACGTTTGGATCACGAGGGGACGCCTGCCGGTCCGCGTCGCCAGGAAGCCATAGTTGGTGGCATATGAGCCCATCAGCACGTCCGGATTCAGACTTTGCAGCAGCCTTCGGGTGCTTCGAGTACCGAGAAGAAAATCTGCCAGCGTGTGTTTCCAGATGAACCTCGTAGGACGGGCCATCCGGTGAAACTCAACGTCTTGAATTGCCGCACTCGGTTCTACGAATGATATGAGTGACACGCGGATTCCTCGAGAGGAGAGGGCCGGCAGCCACCGATGCAAGTGATAGTTGGCCGCGTTTGCGAGAATTGCAAGATGGAGCATCGGTCTCGGCAGCAGCGCTGGTCTATCGGGTGATATCGAGTGACACAGGACGAAGGTCTCTCATCGCGGGCCATTCAGAGCTTAGGACGCTGTAGACGGCGTGGTCGACATATCCCGTCTGAAGTCGCTGTGCGCTGCGAAGCGTGCCTTCCTGCTTGAAGCCAAGTCGCTCGAATAACGACCTCGAAGCGAGGTTTCCTGTCGCAGCTCGTCCCTCGAGACGCACGAGGCCGTACTCGTCGAAGGCGAGCGCCATCAGTCCGAAAACAGCGCTCGTCATCAGACCGCGTCCTCGAAAAGGTGGCGCCAGCCAGAAACCCACGCTCGTCATCCGGTCATTCCAGTCGATGTAATGGAGGCCGGCGACGCCGGCCAAATGTCCGTCTGACCACAACCCGAGCGACAGGCCGTTCCTCGCTTCCAACTGCTCCCGTGAGCGGCGGATGAAGTCGAGGGTGTCCTGCAGCGTCGCGTGACCGTCGACCCAGGCCAGCCACTCGCGCAGATCGTTTCTGTGCTCGTCGATCCGCTGGAACAGCGCCGAGGCGTGCTCGTTTTGGAGAACTTCGAGATGGGCTTGTTCGACTGAGATTGTCATGATTTTATGTAAGACCCCCTGTCATCCCGGACCCCCTGTCATCCCGAACGCAGAGAGGGATCCCTCCTGACGTCGGGATGACGGCATCCGAACGAGGAGAGGGGTCCCTCCTATCGTCGGGATGACGGTAGGGCAGAAGGTATCACAGAACGCCGCGAGAACGAAAACGCAAACCCAGATCGGAGTGGAAGACGCCCGGAATATCTCTGATTCGAAAGTTTTACATTGGGGCGGCCACGTACCGCGCCTCGAAGAAAAGAAGCCCGACCCGACCCAATGCGAACGCTCGTAATTGCCGCTCATCCCGATGATGAGGTATTGGGTTGCGGAGGAACGATCGCCAGGCTGGCGCGCGATGGGACCGCGGTCAAAGTGATCATTCTTAGTGATGGCGAGTCGTCCCGATGGCAGAGCCCGGGAGATGTGCCGGGCGAGGTCGTTGAGAGCCGGCGTGCAGCGGCTCGGAAGGCGGCTGCGATACTGGGAGTCGAAGCGCCCATGATGTTCGATTATCCCGACAATCGATTCGACACGGTGCCGCTCCTGGAGATCACGAAGACGGTTGAGTCGGTGATCCGTGAGTTCGAGCCGGACACGGTCTTCACGCACCACAGCGGCGACATGAACGTGGATCACCGTCTCACGGCAGAGGCGGTCATGACGGCGACTCGGCCGGCGCCGGAGAGTTCGGTCGAGCGGGTTTATTCATTCGAGGTGCTTTCGTCGACGCATGTGGCCGCCGGACATTTCGGCCGGCCTTTCCTGCCGAACGTGATGGTCGAGATTTCGGACACGATCGAGGACAAACTCGAAGCGATGAAGTGCTACGAGCGAGAGCTTCATCCATTCCCGCATCCTCGATCACTCGAGTCCATCCGATCGCTCGCTTCCATGAGGGGTACGGTCTGCGCGGTCGCCGCCGCTGAGGCTTTTGTGCTCGTCCGTGAAATCAGACGCGGGGGATCGTGAGCGAGAGGAAGCTTTACTGCCTGATCATGGCCGGTGGGGTTGGGCGTCGTTTCTGGCCCTTGAGTCGCGTCGAGCGCCCGAAGCAGTTTCTGAAGTTTTTTGGCGACCGGAGCCTCCTTCAGATGACGGTCGATCGCATGCGCGCGCTGATTCCGCCTGCGCAATGCCTGATCGTGACGAACGAGCGGTACCTCGAACAGACGCAGCAGCAGCTGCCGGAGGTTCCGCGCGAGAACATCCTCCTCGAGCCGGTAAGCAGAAACACGGCGCCGTGCATCGCATTCGGGGCGAGCCTCGTCCATAGAATTCGGCCCGATGCGGTGATTGTGGTGCTGCCCGCCGATCACCTCATACAGGATGTTGCCTCGTTTCATGAGGTGCTCGAAACGGCCATAGAGAAGGCGAGCATTCCCGGAACCCTGGTCACTATCGGCATTCGCCCGGCCCGGGCTGCAACGGGCTACGGGTACATCGAGTTCGACATCGATGCATCCACCGACGGCCGGGTCAACGAAGTTCGTTCTTTCACCGAGAAGCCCGATCCCGCGCGAGCCGAGGAGTTCCTGAGATCCGGCAGGTACCTCTGGAACAGCGGCATGTTTGTCTGGCGCGCCGACACCTTCCTCAAAGAGGTCGAGAAGAACCTCCCGGATGTTTTCAGCAGGTTCGGCCCGTTCATGACTGGTGATGCGCCAGACCGTACCGCCGTATCGGAGGCATTTCGAAGGAGCCCGACGATCTCGGTGGACTACGGCATCATGGAGAAAGCCGACCACGTATTTGTGGTGCCCGGCGAGTTCGGTTGGTCCGACGTCGGGGACTGGCAGGCGGCATATGAGGTCGGGCCGAAGGACGCCGACGGGAATTCAATATTCGGGCAGGTCTCGCTCAAGGATTCCGAAGGGTGCCTCGCGTACGCATCCGACCGCAAGATCTTCTTGCTTGGGGTAGGGGACCTCGTGGTCGTCGACGCCGGTGACACCGTGCTCGTATGCGATCGGCTCCAGGCTCAACGAGTCAAAGAAGCAGCCAATCGGGCCGACGAGACCGAATGACGCGCCACTCCAACTATCTCTCCGTAACGACATCATTTCCCAAAACTGACTGAATCGTCACTTTGTGACGTTTTGGTCAATATTTGACGCCCCGGTACGGTTCGTCGCAACCTTGCGTTGGAATGTTTCGTATTTCGGTGCCGTTTGACCCACCCCAGGAGTTCATGGAGCAACCAGTATCTCGCAGAGAGCGCGAACGCCAGACGCGCAGGCTTACCATGCTGGAGGCCGCGCGGGTCGTCATCGCAGAGAAAGGTCTCAAGAGGGCAACGCTCGATGAGATCGCCCAGAGGGCGGAGTTCGGGAAAGGCACCATTTACAACTACTTCCCGAATGGCAAGGAAGAGATGCTCTTTGCCATCCTCGACGAGGTGTACAGTGACCTCCATGCCATCACGGAGGAGGCCTTCGCGACAGCCGAAGCGATCCCGTTCAGAGATCGTCTGCGCCGTTACGTCGAGTCGTTTCTGAGCTACTTCATGCGCCAACGCGATCTATTCGTGATCGTGATGAAGGAGGCCAACAGGATCGCATTCGGCGACGAGGAATCGAAGTCCCGCTATTTCAAAAGCAATCTTGATCGCCTCGTCGGAGTGCTCCAACCGGCGATTGACGATGCCATGGCTTCAGGTGAGCTGAAGCCGTTTCCCGCCGAATCAGTGGCCCATATGATTCTTGGGAATGTGCACGGTTACCTGCGCTACTACTGCGTGCGGGGCGATGCCGACGCGGGCCCCGGTACAGACATGGACGCTGAGTCTGTCTGTGCGGCCGAGTTCCTGTGCGCGATCCTGCTCGACGGTATGGCTGATACAAGAACTGCGACGCAAATACATCATGGGCTGGGTGGAGCAGCGGAGGAGGCGTCATGAGAGTGTTTTGGAGGAATGCCGGGTCGGAGCAACGGAGGGGAGTCGTCTTTTTGTGCGTCTTTGCGAGCCTCGCCGCTTCGCCCGTTCGGGCTCAAGAGGCGCCCGTGCCTCAACCTGAGCCGATCACGTTGACGCTGCGCGACGCTGTCGAAATTGCCCTCGATCGCAACTACCAGCTCCGGAATCGCAGACTCGACGTCGACGAGGCAAAATGGCTCGTTCGTGAGGGTTATGGGGGCGCAATGCCGCACCTGACGGCTTCGTCTCGCTATCAACGAAACGTCGCTAGCCCGAATCCCTTCGCGGGAAGCGACGCCGGCGGTTTCTTCGAAACCCTGTCGTACCTGGACTGGCTGGCCTACAACGAGGACGCGCGTACAGACGAGGATCCCGGCACCGATCCGTTGTCACTCGACGACTTCAGAGACCGGCAGGAACAGGGTCTCGACGAGGCAGGCATCGTGACGAGCGGCTCCGACAACCCGTTTGCAGTGGACAATCAATTCAGCAACTCACTGTCCCTGACTCAGACGCTGTACGACGGCGGCCTGTTTGGCGGCATCAGGGCAGCCAAGATGTACCGCGAGTTGACGGAGGCGGGGGTAGCCCGCGAATTGCAGATCGTCGTTCGGGACACGAAGGTCGCGTTTTACGCAGCCCTTTTCGCCGCCGAGCAAGCCGAAGTTGTTCGAAAGAGCGTCGAACGAACGTCTCGAACGGTCAAAGACGCTGAATTGCGCCTCGTCCAGGGTGTGTCGTCGAAGTATGACAAGTTGAGCGCCGAGGTCGAATTGGCGAATCTCGAGTCGGATTTCGTCAGAGCTGAGAACACCCGCGACAACACGCTCGACAGGCTGAAACTGCTTGTCGGTCTTCCCACGACGCAGCCGATCGTCCTCAAAGGAAGTCTTCAGGAGGATGCGAGCGTGAACCGATTCCGCCACGTGTCGCTCGACGAGGTGCTCGGCGACGCGATGGACCGGCGACCCGACCTCGAGCAGGCTGCGCTTACGATCGAGTTGAACGACGTCAGGAGAAGCGTCGAGCAGGCCGGCCGGCTCCCGGTTCTGAGCGCCTTCGTTGACGTTGGCTATCTCGGCAGCGTGCCGGATAACCGAACGCGAGTCTTCAACGTCGAGGGCGATCCGTTTGCCTACGACTCGGAGACATCGAACTTCTTCGACAGCTCCTACTGGAATTCGACCGTCGCGGTTGGACTCTCCCTTAAGTGGACCATCTTCGATGGTTTTCAGACCCGGTCGAGGATTCAGCGCGCAATCATCGATCGACAGCGTTCGGAGATCGGATATGAACAGCTTCAGAATCAGATCCGTCTCGAGATCGAAGCCGCCCGCCGAGAGCTCTTCACTGCAGACGAGCGAATGTCAAGCCAGCTGCAGAACGTCTCGCGCGCCGAGCTCAACTATGAGTACGCCAGCACGCGCGTGCGTGAGGGTGTGAGCTCGCGCCTCGAAGAGCGAGAGGCGTCGGACCTGCTCGACGAAAGCAGGCTGAACTATAACCGGGCCGTTTACGATTACCTCGCGGCGCAGGCCAATTTCGAGGCCGCCGTGGGGACCGGGGTGAGCGCGAGCGGTGACATGGCCGGCACCGGGTTTCATCGGCTCGGGAATTGAGACAAAGTGAATAGAATGAAGCACATATCGCATATAAAGGGATTCCTGAAAATCGCAGCGATGATTCTCGGGACCTCCACCATCGGCGCAGCCGTTTCGGCGTGCGGTCAGGCAGACGGAGCCGGCGGCTCTCCGCCGCCTCAGCTTGATAACGTTCGCAAAGTGCGGGTCGAGACCATAATCGTTACGCCTCGGGAGTTTAGCGAGAAGGTGCAGGTGACCGGGGTGGTCGACGCCAGAAGGGACGTCACGATCTCGGCCGAGGCCGGCGGCCGCGTAGTCGAGATCGTTGAACTCGGAGCCGCTGTCACCCAGGGCTCGGTGATCGCGAGGTTCGACGAACGCCTCCTCAAGAGCCAACTGGAAGCCGCCGAGGCTTCCTACCAGCTGGCCGAAGACACTTTCCGGCGCCAGAAGGCGCTCTATGAGGACTCGGTGATCAGCGCCCTAGAGTACGAAAACGTGCTTAGCCGGCGAGACCAGGCGGCGGCCGCACTCGAACAGGCCAGGAAGATGTACGCCGACACCAGGTTGACAAGCCCCATCTCCGGACGCGTCGAGGAGCGCTTCGTGGAGCAGGGCGAACTCGTCGGGACCGGAAGCCCGGTCGTACGAGTCGTCGACACGCGCCGCGTCAAGGTCAGGTCGGGCGTGCCGGAACGCTATGCAGCCGAGATCGCCGAGGGCGCCCGGGCTTGGATTCGACTTCCCTCCGCCGGCGTGGAATCCGAGTCGAGACTCACTTTCGTCGGACGTGTAGTCGATCCCAAGAGTCGAACGTTTACCGTGGAAGTCGAATTGGAGAATCCCTCCGCTCATCTCAAGCCTGAAATGGTGGTGGACGTGTCCATCGAGAGACGGTCGCTCGAGAATGCACTCGTGATACCGCAGACCGCGCTCGTTCGGGACGATCTTGGGACCGGATTGTACGTTGTGGAAGATGACGGTGATCAGCGAGTGGCGAGTCGGAGAACCATCGTAACCGGCGCGTCCTTCGACGGCATGGTTGTCATTGAAGCGGGCCTTCACGGCGGGGAGGAAGTCGTCATTGTCGGTCAGTCGAACCTGACGGACGGTAATCCCGTCGAGATCGTCGGCCCGGTCGAGGGTGACGACTGAATCGGCTCACACCGAATAGAGATTTAGACATGCGGATCACCAATCTGGCTATTAGACACAGGACGAGCGTGATGGTCATGACCGTCGTGCTCGTACTCGGTGGACTCGTGAGTTACCTGACCATCCCGAAGGAGGCCTCGCCGTCGATCGAGATTCCGATCATCGTCGTCACAACGGTGTATCCCGGCGTCAGTCCCGACGACATCGAGTCGCTTGTGACCCAGGAGATTGAGCAGGAGGTACAGTCCGTAAACGGCATCAAAGAGATCCGTTCAACCTCCACGGAGGGAGTAAGCACCGTAGTCATAGAGTTTGATCCTGATGTCTCGATCGATGAGGCCTACCAGAAAGTTCGTGACAAGGTCGATATCGCCAAGGCTGATCTGCCCAGCGATGTTGAGGAGCCTATAGTCGCGGAGATCGACTTCTCAGAGTTTCCGATCCTGACGATAAACCTGGCTTCAGATTATTCCCTGGCTCGATTAAAGGACGTCGCGGAGGATCTGGCCGACAGGCTGGAGACCATCCCCAGCATCCTCAGGGTCGACCTGGTCGGCGGGCTCGAGCGCGAGGTGCAGATCAATGTCGACCTGAATGCGCTGAAAGGACACAACCTCTCGTTCGACGACGTGATAATGGCCGTCTCGTCGGAGAATATCACGATCCCGGGGGGGTCCGTTGATGTCGAACGCTTGAACTACCTGGTCCGCGTGAGCGGTGAATTCGCGGACCCTTCCGAGCTTCGTGACATCGTGGTCAACGTTCCGGAGGCGGCGCCCGGGCAGCGTCAACCGCCACCCATCTACCTGCGAGACGTTGCCGAGGTCGCGTTCGGGTTCAAGGATCGAGACTCCTATGCTCGCCTTACGGTGATGAAGGACGAAGATGCCGAGGGGCGCCTGATCGTCTACCCCGAGGATCGCATACATGAGCTGAGGGTCATCAGCTTGAACGTGAAGAAACGCTCGGGCGAGAACATTCTCGAAACCGTGTCGGACGTACGGTCCGTGCTCGACGAGTTCGCCTTCCCTGTCGGTACCGAGACGGTTATAACAGGAGACCAGAGCAAGTTTGTCCGGGAGCTTGTCAGAGATCTGGAGAACAACATCATCAGCGGTCTGCTCTTCGTCGTGGCAGTCCTCCTCTTCTTTCTCGGAATCAGAAACGCGACGCTCGTCGGTGTCGCGATCCCGTTCTCGATGTTTATGTCGTTCATCGTGCTTCAGGCGATGGGGCAGACACTCAACTTCATCATCCTCTTCAGTCTCATCATTGCGCTCGGCATGCTCGTCGACAACGCCATCGTGATTGTCGAGAATATCTACCGATATCGTGAAGAGGGGCACGAAAGATTCGAGGCGGCGCGTCTCGCGACAGCCGAGGTCGGCGGGGCCGTCGTAGCCTCGACTGCCACGACGGTCGCAGCCTTCGCTCCCATGCTCTTCTGGCCCGGCGTCATCGGCGAGTTCATGGGATATATGCCGATGACGCTGATCGTCGCGCTTTCCTGCTCCCTGTTCGTCGCGATTGTTATAAACCCTGTACTTACAGGTTTTTTCGTGCGGCTCGATTCGGAGACCAGCGCCAAGGCCGGCACTTGGGGAAAGAGAGCCGGTTTCGTCGCCGCGGCCATCGTTGCACTCATCATAGGCATCGCAAATCCCATTTCGCTCGTGACGGTGGCGGGCATCATTGGCGTCCTCTGGTTGGGGCACAAGTTTGTTCTGAAACCGATCGGCGACCGATTTGTCCGCACCGGCCTGCCGAGCATCGTGGAGATGTATCGATCGCTCCTGCGATGGATGCTGCACCGCGACTACACGAAGCCGCGAGCGTTTCTGCGGAATACGCTCGCCCTGGGTTCTTTCACCGCCGGTTTCGTGCTGCTGATTGGTGGTTTGGCAGTAAACGCGGGTCTTGGCGGAAATGCAGCGGCAGTCCTGATGTGGCCCGGATTCGCGCTTGCGGGCATAGGCCTCATCGGGATCCTCTTCCATACGCTGGAGACCATTTTTGATGGTGGCTGGTCAAGCGTCCGCGCGGGCTTAGGCGTGGCGGTAGTCGGTGGACTCCTGCTCGCCGTCATAAGCCTCGGTGACAAGGAAGTCGGAATCGAGGTTATTCAGACCATGGTGTCGGTGCCGATCATCCTCGGTGTCATCGGTCTGCTTGGCGTCGCGCATCAGCGGTTCAAGGTGCTGGGCATCGTCGATCTGGTTCTTCTCGGTTTTGCCGCGCTATTGATCGCCGGCGGAATTGGATACGTGGTGGTCTTGTTCGCCTTGCCCGGCTTCGGCGTAGAGGTTATCGCGGCGGAAGACATGGAGAGTGGCAGTCAGGCGATGGCCGGAATGATTCAGGGAGGTCTCCTCCTTGCGATGCTCGGCGTGCTAGGCCGTCTCGCGGTGAAGAATCGCGGATATCTCGTTTTGACGGACAATCGGGCCCGGCTGATGAATTCGTCGCTCGGGGCAATGTTTGCGATCATCGGCATGTTTGCTGCGGCGCCCACGGGGGTAGAGTTTTTCCCCGAAACCGATCCGTCGCAGATCAGGGTCAACATTAAGGCGGCGCTCGGGACGAACATCGAGGCCAGTGACCAGCTTGCAACCGACGCCCGCCGGCGCATCGGTCATCTCTTCCAATCTCAGCCAAACACGGAGAGCAATACGAAAAATGTGCTCGTCAACGTCGGCGTCGGCGGTGACGTCTTCTCCGGTGGGGCATCCGGGATCGAAAATTCATCGATCACGATGAATATGGTCGATTACTCCGACAGGGCGGAAAAGAGTTCGACCACGCTTGCCCGCGTTCGTGAGGAAATCGCGGGGCTACCGGGGGCTGACATCGAGATCGATAAAGACCAGCAGGGGCCGCCGACCGGCTCACCCGTTAACATCGAGATCTCGGGCGACAATTTCGATACGATCGTTCGCATCGCGGGCGAAGTCAAGGAACGCCTCCGTCGGGGCGCCGAGTCGGGCGAGATCCCCGGCCTAGTCGATATTCGGGATAATCTGAATACCGGTCGCCCCGAGCTCCGTGTAAACATCAACCGCGAGCGAGCCGTCCGATTCGGTCTGAGCACGCGGCAGATCGCGAGTACGATTCGAACGGCGATCAATGGTACTGAAGCCAGCAAGTTTCGCGACGGCGAAGACGAATATGACATTACCGTCAGGTTGGCGGAAGCCGACAGGAACAGCCTGGAGAGTCTTCGCAGCCTCACAATGTTCTACGACGGTCAGCAGATCCCGCTGGTGTCGGTCGCGGACTTCGAAATCGGCAGCGGATTGGGTTCGATCACCAGGCTCGATCAGAAGCGTGTGGTGACCGTGCGTGGGGAAAACGCCCCAGGATTCAGCGGCCCGGAGGTGCTTGCATCCGCACAAACGTATCTCTCGGAATATCGCGAGTCGCTGCCGCACGGCTACACCATGACTTACACGGGCGAGAACGAGGAACAGGACGAAAGCTTCAGCTTCCTCACACAGGCCCTGCTCATTGGCGTTATGCTGATTTTCGTGATCATGGTAGGCCAGTTCAACAAGGTAAGTATGCCGTTTATCATCATGGTGGCCGTAGGGTTCAGCATGATCGGCGTCATGCTCGGCCTGATCCTTACACGGACGCTCTTCGGTCTCATGACGTTCATCGGGATCATTTCTCTCGCCGGAATCGTGGTGAACAACAACATCGTCCTCGTCGACTACATCATGCAGCTCCGGGATCGCGGCCTCTCGAAAAAGGATGCGATCGTTCAGGGCGGCGCGACCCGCCTCAGACCCGTTCTTCTAACGGCCCTGACAACGGTGCTGGGATTGATACCGCTGACTTTCGGCATCAACATCGATTTCGTCGGCCTGATTACCTCGGCCGATCCGGCTTTTCAGTTTGGCTCGGAGAACACCCAGTTCTGGGGGCCGATGGGCACTGCGATCATCGCGGGGCTGGTTTTTGCCACGTTCTTGACGCTCGTCATCGTGCCGGTGATGTACTCGTTATTCGACTCCGTCGGGACTCGTTTTGCGACGCTGACCGGACGCGGCACGCCTGAAGAAGGCACGCGCGCCACGGGGGCAGGGTCTGTCGAAACCGACGGTACGGCTGCTGTAACGCCCGGCAACGGACGGTACGGGATCGGGGAGGAGTACAGTCCGGCGAAGACCCGGTGATGCCGTACATTCGGCGTCATGAAGCCTCTTTCCGATTACCCTGACGCCCATCTGCGGCAGTTCGTACGGCCGCCGGTCCCTGACCTCGCGTCACTCCGAAGCGTATACCTGATTGCGATTTGCGGCACAGGCATGGGCTCGATGGCGGCGATGTTCCGGGAGGCCGGCTTTGCCGTAAGCGGATCGGATGAGGCGGTCTATCCCCCGATGAGCGAGCGCCTCGCCGCGTTGGGAATCCCCGTGCACATTGGGTTCGATCCCGGAAACCTGCAGCCGCACCCTGACCTGGTGATCGTCGGCAACGCCTGCACGCCGACCCATGTCGAGGCGGCCTATGCTCGCGACAACGGGCTGCCCCAGATGTCGTTTCCGGAAGCACTGGCGCATTACTTCATCCGCGACCGACGATCGATCGTCGTCGCCGGGACGCACGGAAAAACGTCGACCACCGGCCTTCTGATTCATGTCTTTCAGACTGCCGGCCTTGATCCTGGTTACCTGGTCGGAGGGGTCTCCCAAACCGGAGCATCCGGCCAGGCCGTCGGGACGGGCAATGTCTTCATCACCGAGGGAGACGAGTACGACAGTGCTTATTTCGATAAGGAGCCCAAGTTTTTTCACTATCGACCGGATGTCGCGATCGTGACATCCGTCGAATTCGATCACGCCGACATCTACGACAGCATCGAAGACTATACTGCTATTTTTGAACGTTTTGCCGGCGGCGTTTCGCAACAGGGACGTTTGATTATCTGGGGGGATGACCCCAGAGTGAAATCCTTGGCCCGCTCGGCAGCGTCTGAAGTGACGACGTACGGTGTTGGTCCCGAAAACGGGGTGCGCTCTGCAAACGTCGAGACCGACTCCGAAGGCCAGTCCTTCGACGTCTACTCGGCAGAATCGCTCGTTGGTCGATTCAAGGTACCCGCGTGGGGCCGGCACAACCTCCTGAACGCGCTGGCCGTCGTCGGCGTGAGCGTGGGCGAGGGGATAGATCCGGAACTGATCAACCGCGCGTTCGGATCATATCAGGGGATGAAGCGGCGCCAGGAGATCCGCGGCGAGGTTGGCGGAGTCACGGTCGTCGACGATTTCGCGCACCATCCGACGGCCGTGCGCGAGACGATTCTCGGAACCCGAGACCGCTGGCCCGACAGGAGGATCGTCGCCGTATTCGAGCCGCGCACTAATTCGAGCAGGCGAAAAGTATTCGAGGCGCCGTACGGGCAGGCGCTCGCCGGGGCCGACGTCGTTTTCCTTTCGTCTCCGCCCCTTCGCTACAATGACGACCCGGCCGATTTCATGGACGCCAAAGCGGTCGTCGATGCGGTCAACGGAGCGGGCGTACCCATCGGCGTTTGGCCGTCCCCGGATGAGCTCCTCGGCCCGCTTATATCTGAAGTGAAGACCGGGGATGTGGTCCTAATCATGAGCAACGGGGCGGTCGGCAATCTTCACCGGCGTCTGCTCGACGCGCTGACCGAGAGCAAGGGCTGATTAACGTTCGAGTTCGTCGCGAATGTAGCGCCTGATGTTGTCGGCCTGGATGCGCACCTGATCCATCGAGTCCCGGTGACGTACGGTCACCGACCCATTCTCGACGGTCTCGCCGTCGACGGTAATGCAGAACGGGGTTCCAGCCTCATCCATTCTCCTGTACCGGCGACCCACCGCTCCTTTCTCGTCGTAGAAGACGTTGTACTCCCGGCGGAGATCGGCCTCGATACGGTGTGCGACCTCGGGCATCCCGTCCTTCTTCACGAGCGGAAACACACCGGCGGTAATGGGCGCGAGCTTCGGACGAAAGGCCATCACGACGCGCGTCTCACCCTTCACTTCTTCCTCGCGGTACGCGTCACTGAGCAGCATGAGGATGGTCCGATCGACCCCGACCGAGGTCTCGACGACGAACGGTATATATCGCTCGTTTGTCTCGGAATCGAAGTACTCCATCTTCTTGCCCGAGAATTCCTGGTGACGGCCGAGGTCGTAGTCGGTCCTCGAGTGGATGCCTTCCACTTCCTGCCATCCGCCGGGAAACTCGTACTGGATGTCGACGGCGGCGTCGGCGTAGTGCGCCGTCTTCTCGTGGACGTGAAAGCGAAGCCGATCGGCACTGATCCCGTTCTCGAGGTGCCAGTTGAGACGCTCGGTTTTCCACGCCTCATAAGCCTCCATCTGCGTGCCCGGCTTGATGAAATACTGCATTTCCATCTGTTCGAACTCGCGCATCCGGAAGACGAACTGCCGGGCGACGATCTCGTTGCGGAACGCCTTGCCGATTTGCGCTATCCCGAACGGGATTTGCAGCCGGGCCGTCTCCCTCACGTTGTGGAAGTTGACGAAGATCCCCTGTGCTGTTTCAGGCCTGAGATAGACGACGCTTTCGGTGTCCGACGCGGGCCCGATGTGCGTTTTGAACATCAGATTGAACTGACGAACGTCGGACCAGTCGGCGACACCGGAGTCGGGCGATTTGATTTCCTCACCGATGATGACGCTGTGGAGTGCTTTGGGCACGTCCTCCGCGTTGAGGGCGGCTACCAATTTCTCGTAAACCGCGTCGGCTTGCTGCTCCTTTCCGTTCCTGCGGAGTCGGTCGATATGGCCCTCGATCAGCTGATCCGCACGGTAACGCATTTTCGACACCCGATCGTCGATCATCGGATCGTGAAAGGCGTCAACGTGTCCGGATGCCTTCCAAACCTCCGGATGCATAAGGATCGCGGCGTCGATCCCAACCACATTATCGTGTCGTCGCGTCATGGCTTCCCACCAGGCCCGCGTCACATTCCGCTTCAGTTCGCTTCCGAGCGGCCCGTAGTCGTACGTCGCGGCGAGGCCGCCGTAGATCTCCGAGGACTGAAAGATGAATCCACGCCGCTTGCAAAGCGACACGATCGTATCGAGGCTGACGCTCATCGGTTGTGGTTGCGTGTTCGAGGGACCATAAAAATAAAGGCACTTCTCGTCGAAGTGCCCGGGCCCAAAGTAACGCCACGCGCTGTGGAATTCAATTTGGCGTACTGAAGGTTACCCCGCAGGCCACTATCTTTCGCCGACAATTCTTGATTTCATGACCGACTTGTCAGCAGCAGGCGCTGGGACTTCCGTTTATCGACATAGGGTCCCGCTCGGGTGGCTACTCCTGGGCGCCGCACTCCTATTCTATCTGCTCACCCTGCGGTCGGGTCACCGGGCGGGCGACTTCGCGATGTACGTGCAGCACACAGCCAACATGGCCGAGGGGAGGCCGTACGCTGAGACCGGGTATTTCCAGAACCCCGCATCGACTTCCGTAGGTACGAAGAACTACTCTCCGGGCTTACCGGTCCTTCTTCTGCCGATCTACCTCGTGGCGGGATTCCACGTGACGGCCATGAAGGTCTTGATGATCGTGTTCTTCTTCGCCGCGCTGTCCATTTTCTGGCGCCTCACGCGCGATGAGATGGCGTTGACCTTCTCGCTGGTCATGCTGCTCGGTATTGCGTTTACGCCGTACCTGTGGTCCTACAAGGACCACATCGCATCGGACTTTCCATTCCTGCTTCCGCTCTATTTGAGCCTGTGGCTGATCCGGCGGACGCCGGCTCGCGGGGGCCGAGTGGGCCAGTGGCTGCTGCTTGGCGTGGTGATGTACGCCGCGGTGGCGATCCGATCGATAGGACTCGCCCTCCCCATCACCTTGCTGCTCTACGACCTCGTCGAAGGCAAACGGATGGCGCCCGGCGCCCGATTCTGGGTGCCGACGGCCACGCTCGTCGTACTCATGGTGATTCAGGGCGTGCTCCTCCCGCTGGAGTCAGGCTCGTATTCGAGCGCGTTCGGTCAGCAGGTTGCCTCCCCGCGTGACCTGATCGACAGCATGGTGCTGAATGCCAAGTACTACATACTTGCATGCGTGGGCAGACTGCTGATGTCGAACGGTCACGGTACCCTTTGGGCCGATGTCCTCCTGGTGGTTTCGACAGTCCCGTTCCTCTTGGGACTAGTCAAGCGACTTCGGACCCGAATCGGCGTTCTGGAGACATTTTTTGTGGTCTACGCGGGGATTCTGATGTTGTGGCCGTTCCGACAGCCAAACTACCTCATTCCCGTGATTCCGCT
>DATKEJ010000545.1:0-15440 GCA_035512315.1 Rhodothermales bacterium
CCGGTTTTTTGTCGGGAGGATGAATGTCGCCGGCTTCGCCGACGTCTATCGTAACGGCGACCCCGGTTTTCGGAAGATCAAGGATCCGAAGTTGAGACTCGCGCACCGTTGCCCAGCCGCTTTCGGAGGGCTGTGGCTTCACGTCCATGTAATTCGGCAGCTGTACCACGAAGAACGGCATGGTTTCAAATTTCCACCCGGATCGCCAATCACCCACCATGGCCTTGAGGTGGTCGCGGTACACGAACGCCAGACTATCCCAGGCATTCGCCTCTCCCTGATACCAGATGGCGCCGGCGACCGGAGCGTTGAAGAGTGGCGCAAGCATCTTGTTGAAAAGCAGGGTCGGGGTGTGATGTTTGCGGTCGTCGAAATTGACCACGACCTGCGAGGGCTTAAACTTCCAACTCCCGGTTAACGATTGCCTGACGCCCGCGACTTCGAGGAAAATGAGACCGGGATTCCCATAGATGCCGCCGCCGCCGCCGGTGTCTTCCACGCGGACTGCAATCGTGTTCTCACCAGGCCGCAGTACCGACGCAGACACCGAATAGAGTCGCGGGCGGCTATAGGCATTGATCATGCTGCCGACCTGCTCTCCGTTAACCCACGTAATGTCAGAGTCGTCGATGGGCCCAAGTCCCAAGGTTGCCCCCTGGGCGACCTCCTCTTGTGTCAACCGGAATGTCGTACGATACCACGCGACACCGTCCATGCCGTCATACCCGACGGACTCCCAGAGGGAGGGAACCTGAATCGCGACCCACTCGGAGTCATCCATTTCCGGATCCGCCCAGTACGCAACGCCGTCGACAAGCCCTGCGTCCGATGTTGGGAAATCCCCGATCAGGCTTTTCAACCGAGCGAGTGATTGCTCAGTTTCAGCACGGAGGCGATCCTCCAAACCCGCCCGGTCCTCGTCGGTCATTCCCATCGACGGCGCGCTGATCCACGCCTCGATCGCGCTGCCGCCCCAAGTCGAGTTGATGATCCCGATTGGGACGTCAATGTGCTTCCGCAGCTCTTCCGCGAAGAAATAGCCCACGGCGCTGAAATCGCCGGAGGTCTCCGGCGATGTAACGACCCATTCTCCGCCGGCGAGCTCCGATTCGGGCGAGTACGACCAGGAGCGTGGCACCTTGAAGTGGCGGATCAAGGGGTCACCTGCCGTAGCGATTTCGGCCTCGGCATCGACTGCATCACGGAGCACCCACTCCATGTTCGATTGGCCTGACGCAACCCAGACGTCTCCGACGAGAATGTCCTCGATTTGAACGCTCTCGTCTTCGGTTACGATCGACAGAGTATGCGGACCTCCCGCGTCGAGAGCAGGGAGCGTCAGGCGCCACGAGCCCGATTCGTCTGTTTCAGCGGTTGACTGATTCCCCGCGAGTCTCGCTGTGACGGTCGTCCCCGGGGCCGCCCATCCCCAGACGGGGATTTCGGCGTTTCGCTGAATCACCATGCCGTCGCCGATGAGGTGCGGGAGTCGTAATTGTGCCATTGCGTGTCTATAACGTAGAATCGCGCTACAGTTCATGAGGGCCCGCCCGTCGTGGTACGGAGCTTTCCACATGTGCGCCTTAAGATAATCCCGGCGCTCGGGTTCGCGATCGAGACCGGCCCAGAACCACCCACCGCGATCGTGGTCGATCAAGTACGATTTGACGTATCTCCACTGCTGCATGAATCGGTCGAAATAACGTCTCTCGTCATTCGGAAATCGCTCAGCCATCAGCAAGAGCGCATTCAGTCCTTCAGCCTGAACCCACCAGATCTTGCCGTCCATCACGTTCTCCGGAGGCCCGGCCGAATCGAAATAATACCCGCCGTCAAAGAAGCCGCCGAACTCGTCATCCCATCCGTACTCTAGTGCATGATCGACCATCTCTTTGCCCTTCGACAGGCTCAGTGCCGCGTCGATTTGGAGCGCATGAGCCGCCTCGTCCATGAGGAAGGCTGTCTCGATATCATGCCCGTAGGAGACATGGTCAAGGCTGAGATTGGCGCGCTGCACGACTTCGGAGGAATCACGAAACGATACCGGATTCCACGCAGCGTCGAAAAAGAGACGGAGATACCCTTTATCCGATGCCATCGTGTCGCGAACGAGGCGAAGCATCTCCGAGAGGCGCTTGCGTAGGGTCTCGTCAGGCCACACCCTGTACAACTCCGTGAACGCCTCGAGCAAGTGGATGCTGCTGTTCTGATCCTTGGGTGGAATGGTATCGAGGCCTTGTCGGATCGGCTCGCCCTCGTCGGAAATAAACTGGAAATAACCGCCGAATTCGGGGTCGTGCGCGCTTTTGTCGAGCCACTGAAACGCGCGCTGAGCAAGCGCAAGAGCTTCCTCGTTCCGTGACGCGTCGTAGTAGGCTGCAAGGGCGTAGATGGCGAACGCGTTCCCGTACGAGGTTTTCCCGGTCATGTATCCGCCCGGTCCCTCGAGCAGTTGTCCTTCGCGGGATACCAGGGTGACGAAGCCGCCTCGTTGCGCATCCCACATCCTGTCGCGCAGAAACGCGAATCCATGGGCTGCGATCTTCAGATAGTAATCGCGCCGGTCTTCGAGCACGATAGAAGCGCGCGACGCCGTCCAGACGTACCTAGACTGCGTGACGATCATCTTCTCCTGCTCTCCCTGCGGATTCCAGTCGGCGTCAAACGTGCTGAGAAATCCACCGTGGAGGCTGTCGACGACGCGCGGATAGAACGCGTCGAGCATTTCAACCAGGGCCTGCTCCATTTCGGCCGCCACGACTTGGGCAGAATCGAGCGAAACCCGCTCAGCCGATAACGGTCCGCACGCGAGAAATAGCAGAACCGCCGCCAGCGCGATTAAGGTCGCGGGCCGTGATCTTGAACGGGGCGTCTGTCCGAAAGTCACTGACTCAATCATCGGGAAGGATGGTAAAAACGATTCGGCTGTAGCGCGTAAGCGAGGGAACCCCGGCATCCCGCACGAAGAGGACGATGTGTATAGTTTGGGGGGCATCCACCGGTGGCGCTACGAACGATGCTCTGGGCTGGGCTACGTCCTTGATAACAACTTCTTCAGGATAGGTGCCGGCCTCCACATACTGCGACCATCTGAACTCAATGGCATCCCCGTCCGGATCGCTCGATGCCCTCGCATCGAGATGTACGGTCTGGCCTGCCCGAACCGATCGGTTCGACGCACCCCGAACGACGACCTGCGGTGGATGGTTGGCGCCCTCGAAGGGCATCACGCTCCAATCCATTCTTGCGGCGAAATCCCTCGAGATCGCAGGCAGCCAGCGCCACAACGGCTTCAGTCTATCTCCGTCGTCCTTGGCGTCTGTCCAGTATGAAGGATGGTTGTCGAACTTGCGCTCGAATCGTCCGCCCCAGCCACCGAACGATGGATCCTCAGTGCTTCTCAGTCCGTTGTCGATCAAGTGGAAGAAAGAGGGCGAGTCGCCTTCGCTGAAGTATTCCTGGGGGTAGGCTGCGCCGAGGGGACCGTGGCCGTTCTTGACGTTCTCGGTCATCCACTCGGGATCGAAGATTTCGCCATTCGAGAGCGGGTGGCCTTTGTGTTCATAATCCACGGCCATGTACTGGTAGTTGAGGATCAGCGTGACCTCCGGCAGGTTGTGCTGGATCCATGGCGTCGTCTCGTCCTGAAAGGCGATCGCGTAGACTCTCGCCTTCTGCAGCGCGGGGGCCGAGACGGTGTCCGGATGGGACGTCTTGAGGCGCCATAGCGCCTGGGCTATGGTATTCGTCCCTCCCCACGCCAGCAGCCAGACGGGGCGCTCATCTTCCCGGAGGAGCACGTCCACGATTCGATCGGAGCCGGGCGAATCGTTTGCCTCACCCACCTGGTGCATCTTCATTCGGTCTTCGTTGCCCGGAAAGACGCTGCGTCGAAGGCTATTGGGCGGCGGATACCGGGGATCGTGCAAGATCAGGTTTGGATATACCTCCTCGTACAATCTGATCATCCTGAAAATCCACTCCGTTCCGTGGCCGCTCTTCTGCCAGATCGAGTTGGTCGGGATAATCGCCTCGACGTCGAAGTCGCTGGTGTACATCAGGAACCGAACGAACGAGCTGCGGTCGTCGACCTCGCCGTCGGTCGTGACCACGACGCGGGGTCTTTCCGTTGCCTGTCCGTCAGCGATAGCGGGAATCGCTCCGATCAGCAGCAATGTCAACGTGAGAGCCCGAACCATTTCGCGCTTCATTACCTAAGCACGGTCATACGTCCAACCCTCTCGGAACTGCCGTGCCGCACACGGTAGAGATATACCCCGCTCGCGAGCGACCCGGCGTCGACACGTACCTGATGCCTGCCCGCAGGCTCCGTTCGGTTGAGAACCGTCTCGACTCGATGACCGGTAAGTGAGAAAACCTCTATTGTCACGACGCCCGGCTCGGCGAGCTCATACGGAATCATGGTCGAAACGCTGAACGGGTTCGGGAAGTTTTGGCCGACGTCGAAGACTGCGGGGATTTCGCCTTGCGCCTCGTTGGCAACGGACGATTTCACCGAGTTGATGCCTAGAAAATCGAAATACATCCAGCCCCAGTACTTTTCGATCACGATTTCATTGTAGCCCTGCTCGAGTTCGACGCTCGCGCCGCGCTCGAGCCATTGGTTTACCGGTCCGGCGAACCCGAGCTCGGCAACGCGCACGCCGTTGACCCGCAGATACTGCGCCTTGAACGTCTCATAGGGAAGTCTGTAGCGGAAGGTGATCAGCCAGTCGCCGGCCTGACGGACGAGGACGGAGTCGAGCGTGATCGTCCCCGAATCCCTCAGATCGACGTACTCGCCTCCGCTGGCCCCGAGAGTGGACGAAGCGACGGTCATATCGCCTTGAAGCCTCGCATCCTCCAGTTCGTACCGTGTGTATCCGCTGACATCGGCGACGAACACGGTCACGGGATCGGAAAGAATGGTCAGGCTGTCGTCGTCCGTCGCCGAGGCGCGAATCTCGTAATGTCCCTCCGGAACGTCATTCCAGGCCGCATCATACGGCGGCACCTCGAACGACCCCGACGCGACGCCGTTCACATAGAGCGTAACGTCGGCGATCGATCCGTCAGAATCGGAAGCCTCGGCTGAAAGCAGCAGGCTTGCCTCCGGCGTGAAGATGGCTCCATCGAGCGGAGAAGAAACGGAGACGCTGGGGGGCTGTTTGGTCGATTGGATGCCGTAGACTTCGAACTCCCAGAGGGAGAATCCCCACTGCGTGGCCTTGACAAGACCGTGCATCCGAACGAATCGGGCCACCGGAGGCGCGCCGAAGAGAATCTCGTCGACCGCCCCGTCACCGGCCCGCTCTTCGTGTACCGTTTTCCAGAGAACACCGTCGAGCGACACGTCGAGGTCATAGGATGACCCGTACGCGGCCTCCCATCGCAACACAACGCGCTGCAGCTCCAGAAACTGTCCGAGATCGACGTATATCCATTCGTCGTTCTCCCAGGCGCTGCTCCAACGGGTATTCAGGCTCCCGTCAACTGCGCGGTTTGGGTCCGCCTCCGGAGAACCGGTCTCGCTGGAAGACACTTCAACCGGCCGGCCGAGCGCACGATTCACTTCCTCGGGATCGAGAACGTCCACCGTTACGAAAGCGGTATCGCGCTTGCCCTCACCGTCATCCGCTATGATCGTGTAGGTCTTCGTGGTGTCAGGTGAGACCTCCATGGTACCCGTCGAGTCGACCGGAACGCCATCGATCGTCACCGAGGACGAGCCTTCGACCGACCACGACAGCTCGCTGGTCTGCCCGAGCTCGATCCCGGGAGGACTGGCGGTGAAATAGACGATCAAGAGTCCCCTGTCAACGTTGACGTCGTCGGGGTACAGCTCCTGAATGCGCTGCATGTTTTCGCGAGCGCGCGGCCAGTTTTCCCTTTCGGGTATTCTGTCGACCCACCAGTCCCACCACTGCCACGCCAGGGCGCCGGCGTATCCAGTTCCGATAAGCTGGCTGTACATACCCTGGTACGGGATGCCGAACGTACTCGTCGGGATAAAGAACTCGGCGATGACGAGGGGCTTCGTCAGACCCCACGTGGAGTAGTGATTATGGAAAGGCGACAGCGCGGTACCCGCCCATGTGTAATAGTGAACGGTGTAGAAATCCAACGTGCCCAGCGTGTCGCCGCCTGCGGCGATCAGGCGATCGTCGCGGTAGTAGTTGAAGTTACCCGGGCCGTTATTCAGAGTATTGAAGTAGGAAGCGGCGTCCGGGGTGGTGAGGTCGGCCCGGTATTTCGCCGACAGCTGCTGTCTCATCATTTCGATCTCGCTGTCGGAGACTGACTCGGCCGTCTTGCCGGCGCCCGACACGGTCACGTCGGAGGAAGCCAGAAACGCCCACGATCCATTGGTCACCTGCGCTTCAGGAGCGACTCGATGGATCGCCCCCGCGCACAGATTGATGAACCGCTGGATGTTCGACATCGGGACGTGTCGGTTGAAGTCCCACCCGAACTCTTCGCTCATGCCCTCGGGCTCGTTGAAAATCTCCCATGCGATCACGGCCGGATGATCCCACAGTTCCTCGACGATCGGGACCAGTGCATTGTCTACATACGTCTGTGTGAGATCGGGATCGGTCAGCAAGTCGTAGGCGCGGTCAGTGACGGTGGCCGGATTGTCCCTCGTGTTCAGCATGTCGAAGGACCAGAGCGTGAGCATCAGGCCGACGCCGTTGGCCCAGGCCGTGTCGAGAATATCCCGCAGGTCGTCGATCGCCCCGGCGCCCGGTCCCACGACGGTCGATCCGTTCCACTCCGGCGTGGCAACTCCGGTCGTGTGGAGCCAGAGGCGCATGGCGTTGCCGCCGTTGTCGTGCACATCCTGGAATGCCTCCTGAAAAGCCTCGAGGTTCGTCGTGCCGGGGCCGATATCCCTGGCGAAATTCACCCAGGCCACGTTTCCGCCACTCAGGAAAAGGTCCTGGTCGTTGAAGCGGATGCGGTCGTCGGGTTGTCCAATTGCGGTCCCAAACATCCCGCCTACGAGACCGATCATCAATCCCATCCGCCGCAAATAGAATTGCAGGCTACGGCTGCCCTTGACCACCCCCGGCTGAGCGCTCCGGAGCCTTTGCTGATGAAGGGGGGTCTCGCGCGGAGCCGCCCCCTCGGAGAGGGGGACAGTCGGCGTGGCGATGACGGCCGGTAACCGTGGATCCGATCCTCGAGGGGACCCGCACCGGGCAGGAGAGCCACCCCGCGCTTCAGCGCGGGGTACGGGGGGAGAGAGAGTTTCTTGGGGCTTTAGCCCGGGGTTGGGGCCAGCACATTTCTTCTCCGAGCCGGGCTTCAGCCCGGCGAGGCTATCGGGGCGATGCACCAAAACCGATCCCGAGATACTCCCTCCCCTCTCGTCCTCAAAGGATGCCATCTGAGTCACTGTCTCCACCTAGGGTTTCCACTCATAGAGATCCGGCAGCCCGTCCTCGAAAAGCACGAACGGATCCTGATAGAACTTCACGAAATCGGGTGCACTGGGGTGGCCGGGATACGGGGCGTAGTAGTGGTTCGGGCGGTCGATCGCATTCCGCCAGACGAGCGCGTAGACGATGCGCCGGCTGAGGGAATCGGCCTGGATGGACGCCAGCAGCCGCTCGGTCCACCAGTTCGGGTACGGGATCTGCTCGAAGCCGGTCTCGGCGAGGGCGGCGAGCTTGCCCCTTTCGGCTGCTTCACGCGCGACGAAACGCATCTGTTCGGTCATGTCCTGTATCGTCGAATCGGAGCCCAGCGACCAGTAGTCGTCGAATCCGAGGATGTCGACGTACTCATCACCCGGATAGTGGCGGAAGTATTCCTCGGCCGACGCGAATCGGTTGGTCGAATAGGCATACAGCAGGTTGTGAGTTCCCTTCCTGTCGCGCAGGTAGGTCACAGTGAAACGCCAGAGCTTCTTATACTCTTCCGGATCAACGTTTGTCCCTCCCCACCAGAACCAGCTTCCGGTGTGCTCATGGAACGGCCGGAATATGATGGGTACTTTCGTGCCGAACCCCTCGTACGCCCAGAAACCGGTATTCAGATCGCTGACGAAGGCCGCGAAGTGGTCGAGCCAGTCGACGTACTTGGCATGGTGTTTACCGCCTGTCAATACGGTATGTAAAGCTCTGGTGGTGTCCCACGCGTTTCCCCCCGACTCGGGATTGTCCATATGCCACGACGCCGTGATGACGCCGCCGCGCTTAAAGCCTTCCTTCATCCACTCCTTCATCTCGGCGAAGTTGACGCTGTCGATGTTGTAGGCGTCGAGGTTCTCCAGGCCCGCCAATTCCCATCCATAGACGGCCGGATAGGCGCCCGTGACCTCCTTCACATCTGACCTGCCACGCTCCCGTTTCCAGGTCGTTCCGTACGCGAGGTCGTCCTGATGCCCGAAGAGGACATACTCGCCCGACATGCGCTGCAGATTGGCGAACAGGGCCTTGGTCTCGTAAGTGGCATCCGGGTCGACCAACACCACGTCGGGTTCGGATCGGCAGGCGCCCAGAAGGACGGCGATCAGTAGGATTGCGACCAGCGGTGTACGCAGGCCGGTCGGCTGCAATGACAGTAAAGACACTAACCCTTCCCCTCGTTTCCAATGATCTCTTCGATGCGATGAAGTTCCTCTTCCGTCAGCGGAGGCGCGTTTAGAGCCGCGATATCGTCGTCCAGCTGTTCCACCCGGCTGACGCCGACAATCGCGGAGGTGACGACCGGGAGGCGGAGCACCCACGCGAGCGCCATCTGGGCGAGCGTCTGTCCACGTGCGATCGCGATTTCATTGAGCCGTCGTACGACGCCTCGACGATCTGCCGCCTGCTCGACCGTTAGAAACCCGGTTGGATTTGCGGCCCTGGAGTCGGCTGGAATGTCATCGAGATACTTGTCGGTCAAGGTGCCCTGAGCGAGCGGCGAATACACAGCGCAGCCGAGTCCAAGTTCATAGAGCGCGGCGAACAACTCCTCCTCGGGCCCACGGCCGAACATGTTGTAATAGGGCTGATGGAGGAGGCAGGGCGTGCCGAGACTTCGGAGAATTCCGAGTGCTTCCCGCGTGAGCCTCGCGCCGTAGTTCGACAGTCCGGCGTACAGCGCCTTGCCCGACCGAACGGCCTGATCGAGCGCACCCATCGTCTCTTCGAGCGGTGTGTCGGGATCGTGCCGGTGACTGTAAAAAACGTCGACGTAGTCGAGTCCCATGCGTTTCAAACTCTGATCGAGACTTGCAAGAAGATACTTGCGGGACCCCCCGTCGCCGTAAGGACCGGGCCACATGCGAAACCCGGCCTTCGTTGTGATGATCAGCTCATCGCGAAACGGCGCCAGATCCGATTTCAGAATGGCGCCGAAGCGCTCTTCCGCTGAGCCCGGCGGAGGACCGTAGTTGTTTGCAAGATCGAAGCAGTTAATGCCGCGATCGAAGGCCGTTACGACAATTGAGCGCGCTCGCTCGCTGTCGGCGGCGGCTCCGAAGTTGTGCCACAAACCTAGAGACAGCACGGGCAGATCTACACCGCTCCGGCCCGCCCGGCGGTATTGCATATTCTCGTATCTATTCTTGGATGCTTCCATTGTTGTTGGAAAAAAGTCGTCGGTCAGGGGAGACGGTACAGGTCGGGGAGCTCGTCCTCGAACAGGATGGCGGGATGATTGCGAAACTTAACAAAATCGGGCACGGACGGATGGCCCGGATACGGCGCATAGAAGTGCCCTTCTCTGTCGACAGCATTTCTCCACACCAGGGCGAAGGAGATGCCCTTCCCGACCGAGTCAGCCTCGATGCCTCTCAGGAACACGTTCGTCCACCACGTGGAATCGGGGACCGCCTCCACTCCCGTCTCGGTCAGTGCGGCCACCTTATCCCGCTCGCGGGCCATTTCGACGATCATTCTCAGGCGCCTGGAAAATACATCGCTGGTCTCGAGGGTCTTGATGCTGTGATAGTCGTCGAACCCCAGCACGTCGATGTACTCGTCGCCGGGATAGCGCTCGAGGTAGTCTTCCTTCGAGTCGAAGACGTCGGTCGAGTAGGAGTACAGAAGGTTGTCAACCCCTTTCACGTCGCGCAGGTACTCAACAGTAAACCTCCAGAGTGAAACGAACTCGTCGACGCTACTATGACGTCTGCCCCACCAGAACCAGCTGCCGGAGTGCTCGTGGAAGGGTCTGAAGATGACCGGGACGGCGGCCCCAGATACCTGCGTGCGAAGGCTCTTGAAGAAGTCGGCCAGGACGTCGAGTCGAGCCTTGTAGGAATCGTGATGTGATCCGCCGGGAAGCAGCGCGAACACGGCTCGCGTCGTATCCCACGCGTGGGTAAGCGTGACCGGATTGGGCATATGCCAGCACATCGTCGCGACACCGCCTCGTCCATAGCCTTCGAGGATCCACGTCCTGAGCTTGGCAGCACCGTCCGGGTCCGGCTGATCCGATTGGCGCCGGTTGAAGAGCCATGTGGCGTCCCATCCGTAAACGGCAGGATACGAGCCGGATGCCTCCCTCACATCCGACCTGCCCGGCTCGTCACGCCACGTCACGCCATACGCCAGATCGTCATGATGGCCGAACATGGTAGCCTCGGGGGCCAGCCGCTTCAGGTTGTGGAAGAGGGCCTTGGTGGGGAGATTGGCCTCCGGATCGGCCGTCCGGATGCCGGTCAAGGTGGTCTTTGACGATGCGCATCCGCCAACGAGGAGGAGGCAAATCACTACCGCAGCATACTGTAGCACGCTCCTCGTTCGAGAGCCTGCCCCGAGCGAGCGAGCGGTTACGCATGCCGTAGACGGCGGCGTCACCCGAGCGATGAGGGGTTCGAGGTTCGAGGGCCTGCTCCGAACGGGCGGGACGGTCCTTCTACATCCGACGGTGGGCTCGATCCGGCGACGAAGGCCTCGACAACCGGCCCGCAACCGATGATCGCCGGCAATGCCAGGATCGGCTCTCTGGGTTCGGACCTCGAACATCGAACATCGAACATCGAACTTATGGCGTTCCCTTTCCATCATATTCCCAGCCTTTCGATTACATTGGCCAGCGCCATGCCCTCGATGCACGCCCTGGCATTGTGATAGGGACATTTCCAGAGCCCAACTTTGTCTTCGGCTTCATAGGGCGTCCCGTCTCGGTGGAGGCGGCCGAACCACTCCCCTCCTTCCGGATCGAGAACGTGCCTTTTTATGAAATCCCAGGCTGAAATGGCCGCGTCGAGAAATCTCCTCTCGCCCGATTCGCGATGGGCGTACAGAAACCCCACGACGGCCTCCGCCTGGGGCCACCAGTGCTTGTCGGTGTCGATCGTCCCGTCGGCTGCCTTCTCATAGAATAGCCCGCCGTCGTCATCCAGCCCCTGCTCGAGCGTTATTTGCGCGAGCGTCAGCGACAGTTCCAGTACCCTGTCTCGCAAGTCGACGTCACCGAGAACGTCGACGGCGTCGAGGAGCAGCCATGACGCCTCGACGTCGTGGCCGAATGAGGTGACGTTAGACCGCAGCGTCCAGTCCCGGTCAAAAAACAGGCGCATTTGCGCGGTATTCGGATCGGCAATGATGTCGACGATCAGCTCCACGAGACGCTTGACACGCCGCCGCAGGAGGTCATTCTCCCAGACTCGCAGCAGGTTCGCGTAGGCCTCGAGCACGTGCAGATGCGTGTTCATGCTCTTCGCCGCGTTCATGTCTTTGTCGCTGAGGCGTACGTCTTCGAGGTCCTCCCATGACCGTCCGAACGATTCCAGATATCCGCCGAATTCTGCATCGTGCCCGCGCGTCTCGATGAGTCCGAGCAATTGAGCCGCCTCTTCGAGCGCGTCGGGATCTCCAAACGCCCGGTAATATTCCGAGAGCCCGTACATGGCGAAAGCCTGGGCGTAGATCTTTTTCGTCGTGTCGAGTGGGCGGCCGAGATGATCGAGCGTCCAGTAGACGCCGCCGTGGACGGGATCCACAAACTGGTCGACCATATAACGATAGGCACGCTCTGCGGCCCGCCCGTATACAGCGTCGCCGATCACTCTGTAAGCCGCGGCAAACGTCCATAGGATCCGTCCGTTCAGCACGGCTCCTTTCGGTGAACGGGAGACTACCACGCCGTCTTGGTGAATTCGGCCGACGAACCCGCCGTGCTCCGTGTCGATCGCGTGCTCGAGCCAGTAGGGCAGGATGCGCTGCGTCAACTCGACCCGAAGCTCGCAGGCAAGGGCGCCGTGTTCCTCCAAATCAGCCATGATTGTTTGAGATTGCGAGATTCGCGCGGATCAGGTCGATCCGTTGCTCGACACAAGCCGCCGACCGCTCCGGGTCGGGAGGAGTATTCACAGCGTAGTCCAGCAGACGAGAGATATCGGTCTCGGCGACGTGTATCCTCGTGTCGCAGGATGCATAGTAGATCAGCACACGGCCGTCCTCGCACTCGGTCCATCCATTCGAGAAGACGACGTTCGATACGTCGCCTACCCTTTCCTCGCCTTCAGGAGCGATGAGGTATCCTCCGGGCCGGTGGATAACTCGCCACGGCTCGTCGAGGTCGGTCAAAAGGAGATACAGCACGTACCGGAGACCCGCGGCCGTGCCCCGTACGCCGTGAGCCAGGTGGAGCCAGCCGCGGTCGGTCCTGATTGGCGGCGGTCCCTGTCCGTTCTTCTCTTCCTTGATCGTGTGATAGCGTCTCGGGTCGATGACCACCTCGTTCGTCACCTCCGGGCGCGTAATGTCATCACAGAGCGCCCAGCCGATTCCTCCGCCCGAGCCCGCTTCGATGAAACTGTCCTGCGGGCGTGTGTAGAAAGCGTACTTCCCGTCGACGAGCTCCGGATGCAGCACGACGTTTCGCTGCTGCGGCGCAGGCGATTTCAGATCGGGCAGGCGGTCCCAAGCGACCAGATCGCGCGTACGTGCGATGCCGGCCTGCGCGATCGCGGACGACATGTCGCCGGGTGGGGCGTTCGGGTCCTTTCGCTCGGTGCAGAAGACGCCGTAGATCCAACCGTCCTCGTGACGCGTCAACCGCATATCGTAGACGTTGACGTCTTGGTTGTTGGTTTCCGGCATCACGAGCGGGAAATCCCAGAATCGGAAACCGTCCACGCCTGTCTGACTCTCCGCAACCGCGAAAAAGGATTTTCGATCGACACCCTCTACTCGCGCGACCAACAGGTAGCGGTCACCGATCCGGATCGCTCCCGGATTGAACACGGCGTTGATTCCCATCCGCTCCATCAGGAACGGGTTCGTCGCGCTATTCAGGTCGTACCGCCACGACAGCGGCGTGTGGGCCGCCGTCAGAACCGGATGCAGGTACCGGCGGTAGACGCCGTTTCCAATGCCGGACGGCTCGTTCTTGCGACGAATGAGCGCCTCGTGTTCCTCTTGTAGTTGCCTCAACTGCACCTAATTCTTAATAATTATTAATTCTTAATTCTTAATTCTTTACACAGTCACGCTCTCAGCCGACACCGTCGAGATATCCGCCGGATAATCTTCCAGCTTATCGAGCCAGTTGTATTTCAGGATGACGGATGCCGTCACGATCACGGCGACGCAGATAAGGAGCGCCTTGAACTCCTCGATCACCAGGAATATGCCCGCCGCCGTCAGGGCCGTCTGCCACGCGATGCCGACCGCGACGTTGAACATGTCGCGCCGGAAATCACGATTGGCCTTCAGCTCAGGATAGTCCGCCAGCAGCTTGTCGTGGATCGGCTTCCAGAAGCCCCACGGCCGCACCTTCAGATAGAAGTTCTTCAGCACGCGCTCGTCATCCGGCGGCGTCATCAGGCTTCCGATGATGCAGCCGGCCACGGAGACGGCGAGGATAATCGGAAAGGTGTAGATCACGGTCAGCATGGGCAGGAGCGCCGGGGCCACCATCGCGGCGAGAATCCCACCAACCATCCCCCAGAAGTACCCGTAGCTGTTGAATCTCCACCAGTACCATTTCAGGAGATTCGAAGCCGTATAGCCGCCGTACAGAGCGGCGACGATCCACTGTACGACGTCGTTCACCGACGTGATGAAAAACCCGAACCCGGTTCCGACGATTACGACAGCGATGGATGTGGCGTAGCTCACCCGGACATAGGTCTTGTCAGACGCGTCCGGATTGATGTACCGCTTGTAGATATCGTTGACGATGTAGGCCGGCGCCGCATTGACGGTCGCGGCGTACGTACTCATGAAAGCAGCGAGCAGGGCCGCAATCAGCAGACCGAGGAGACCGACAGGAATGAACTCGCGCATCGCAAACGGTAGGACGAGCTCGAAGTCGACCGCCTCTCCCATCGAATTGAGCTCGTCGCTGAAAAACGCCAAGGCCAGCACGGTCAGTCCTGCAACGAGCATGTAGCGCGGTATGAGCAGGACGAGACTGACGAGACCGCTCATCATCGCCCCTTCGCGCGGCGTTCGCGCCGAGAGGACTCGCTGCATGTCGTAGTTGGGCGCGGGACCGGCGGCACTCTGGAGATACCCTTTGAAGAGCATCAGCATGAAAAAGATGGAAAACAGCTCCCAACCGTCCTGCTGGATTTTGGTGTTGGCCGAGTCCATGACGCCCGACCAGTCGAGGTTGAGAGTCCAGCCGAAGAACATGTCGCGCCAGCCGTTCGGAATGAAGGCATCTAGCAACTCGGGCGAAACCTGCTGCATCGCGATGAAGCCCACGCAGATGCACGCCACCGTCATGATGCAGAATTGAAGGACCTCGGTGAACACGACGCTGAACATCCCTCCTTTCACGACATAGAGCGTCGTGATGGCCGTTATAATCAGGCCGTAGAGATTGACGTTGGTCGTCGGGTCGGCCGACAGCTGCCACGGGAGGAATATCGCGGCGAACTTCCCGATCCCGATGAACCCGTAGGCGAGGAAGCCGATGACGTTGAACAGAGCGAACACGACGACGATGATGTGGGAGAGGTGCGCGCCGCGGTCTTCGCCGAATCGGAATTTGATCCATTCGGCCCCCGTCATGACGCCGGATCTCCGGAGCCAGACGGACAGATAAACCATGAGGAAGATCTGGTTGAAAACAGGCCACAGCCAGGGAATCCACACGCTCTTCAGTCCATAGATGAAGAGCAGATAGACCATCCACATCGTGCCTGAGATATCGAACATGCCGGACGCATTCGACAACCCGAGCATGTACCAAGGGATGGTATTCCCCCCGAGGAAGTAATTCTGGATGTTCTTCGAGGCCCGTCTGGAGATCACGAACCCGATGACGATCGTCGCCACGATGTAGGCGACGATGATCAGGATGTCGACTAGGTGCAGGTTCATGGTCTTGATAAGCGTCATCCCGGACCCGATCCGGCCGTCATCCCGGACTCGATCCGGGATCCAGGTCGGTTGAATCAGGCTCCGCGTCAGGCAACCCCCTTGGTCCGCGATGCCAGCTCGCCCGCTCGGGGCAAGCCCTGCAAGGACGCTTGGCGTTCCTCG